>JACZRH010000012.1 GCA_022574815.1 Planctomycetota bacterium
CCAGCCGCTGCACCGCCGACACATCAAACCGCAGAACATCAAGGCCGACGGCGACTTTCTGACCTGCCGGCGGACGCTCTTGGTCTGCGACGACATGCACTTCTCCTGCGGCCGGGCGAACGAGCCGGCGCGGCTGTTCTTCTCCAACGGCGACGGCGACGAGCTGTACTTCATCAAACAAGGCAGCGGGTACGTCGAGAGCGTCTACGGCACGTTGCCATTCAACGAGTACGACTACGTGATGATCCCCAAATCGACGCCCTACCGCATGCACTTCGAGGGCAACCAGGGCACGTTCATCGTGTTCGAGGGCCGGCCGTGGCTGGGGATCCCGAGCCAGTACCGCAACAAGTCGGGCCAGCTTACCGACTACGCGCCCTACTCGCACCGCGATTTCCGCTTGCCGACCGAACTGCCGCGCTTCGATCCGCAGAAGCACGGCGACCCGCCGTACGACCTGGTCGTGAAGTTGGCGGACCGGCTGACGGTGCATGAGTACAAGCACTTTCCGCTGGACGTGGTCGGCTGGGACGGGGTGATCTATCCGCTCGCGTTCAACATTCGCGACTTTCAGCCGAAAATCGGGCTCGTGCATCTTCCGCCGACGATACACCTGACGTTCGCGGGCAACCGGTTCGTGGTGTGCTCGTTCGTGCCGCGCACGACGGACTTTCACGAGAAGGCGATCCCGTGTCCGTACGGGCACGCGAGCGTGGACATGGACGAGATCATGTACTACGTCGACGGTAACTTCATCTCGCGCAAGGGGATCGAGCCCGAGTCGATCAGCCTGCACCCGCAGGGCGTCCCGCACGGGCCGCACCCGGGCACGTACGAAGCCTCGATCGGCACGCGCCACACCTCGGAGTTGGCGGTCATGTGCGACACCTACAAGCCGCTACGGCTCACGACGGTCGCCGCCGAAGCCGAGGAGAAGGACTACAACACGACGTGGGTAGACAAGGAGGGTTACTCGACGTGGACGAAGCGGTGAGTTGAGGGTTCGGGGTTCAAGGATCAGGGTTCAGGGCTGACCGGGAGGTGTGACGCCAATTGGCGCGCATCCGAACCCGCGACGCAAGTCGACGGGCCCGGACCATTCTCGTCCGTCACCGTGACATTCGCGGAGCCTAACGATACACTCGGTCAAATGCCCGACCCGCTTGCCTTTCTCTTGACGTTTCGCACCTACGGAACTTGGCTGCACGGCGACGACCGAGGGGCGGTGGACCTTGAGCACAATACGCCCGGCACGCCCCTGTTGCGGCCGGACGCGGCACGCGAGCAGCGGGAACGCCGTGCAATGAAAGCAGAGCCGATGATCCTGAACGAGCGCCTGCGCTCTGTGGTCGACGCTGCCATCATTGATGAATGTGCCTATCGCAAGTGGAACCTACTCGAACGCGCGGTTCGTAGCAATCACGTCCACATCGCAGTGGCCTTTGCCGGCCTGCGGCCCGAGCGAATGTTACAAAAGATCACGGCTCGCGCGACGCGCTGGCTGCGCGAGCGCGGCCTGGTACATACCGGGCAACCGGTCTGGGCCGACCGGCCCGGCAGCCGCCGCTATCTCTGGTCGGCAAAGCAAGTCAACGCGGCCATCGACTACGTCCGCGAGGGCCAAGACACACCCCGCTGACGCCGCTCGCAGCCGGACGATCGCGCTCCCGCAGCCCCTCACTTGCGTGAGGGGTTCGGATTCGCCGCAACCGCGCCCATCCAAATACACACGAATGCAACCCGCGAACGACGAGTGATCCCCCGCATTCCCTTGCCGATCCCGGGGACCGCGCCCGGCCCCTTCGCGACCGGCCAACCGGCGGGTCAATTCCCCTCGTCCGGCTGCTCGAGCTTGAAGTCGTGGTCGATCAGGTGCTTCGCCCCCGTGTCGGTGCCGGCGTACAACGCGGCGGTGAACTTCGTCTGTCCGGTCGCTTTCAGGTCGCCGATCGCGATTTCGGCCGTCTCGCCGCGCTTGCCGACCGCCGGCGACCAGATGAAAGTGTGCTCGATCAGCCGCGCTCCGCCGTCTTTGGGCGTCAACGTGAGCGTGAACTTGCCGCGCTCGCACTGGTGCGGCAAATCGCGCACGATGAGAATCACTTTTTCGGCGTAGAGCGGGATCTTCCGCTGCTCTTCGTATTCGCCGCGGTAGAAATCCACCGCGATGCGGAGCATGTTGCTCCTGTACTTGTAGTCGAGGCTGTAAGGCGAAACGCGCTTGAAGAAATCGGCCGCCAGCTCGCGAGAGGCGTCGATCGCCAGCTCCTCCGGCGTCGCCCGCGGCGGAGAGTTCTTCTGGGTCCGCTCGTAGACGATGGTCGGCGTGGAATGGGTCAACAATTCGCCGCCGCTGACGACGTCGAGGACGCGCAGGGTGCCTCCCACGCCGCCGCGGTGCGTGTGCAGCGTGTATTCGTCCTCGCCGACGACGATTTTCTCTCCGGAGGCATCGCGGCTGGCACGGCCCTTCTTATCGATGGCGTGGCGCCGCTCGATCATGGGCTTTTCGTCGGTGCCGATCTCGTAATCGGTGATCTTGCACACGACCAGCGCCTCGGTCTTCCCGACCAGAAGCGGGAAGCCGGTCGAGCTCGCGCCATCGGCCAGTCGCGCGACCTGGTCGGCGCCGAGCGACTCCTCGATCATCGAATAGCCCACGACCGTGAACCGACCGCTGCGCTCCAGCAGGTCGGCCAGCCAGTCAGTGAGTTGTTCGGCGGCTTCGAGCGCTTGCGGGTCACCGGCCTGCGCCGGGAGCACGACGATCCGCTGATGATTGGCAAAGTCCCAGTCCGGCTCATACATCAGCACCGACTTGGGCTTCGAGCCGCCGCCGCCGCCGTTGCCGTTACAACCCGCCAGGAGCAGCAGAATGAGTGCAACCGAAACCGTTCGCGCGCGCGCCATCGTGCAACCCTCTCGAGCTTTCAGGACCGGACGAAACGTCCGCGATCGGCGGGGCGAGTTAGGCGCCCGCGCCGGCGAGACCCGCGATGAAGGTGTTGACCAGTTGGGACAGCCCGGTCGTGATGACCGACGACAGGATGCCGGTGAGTTGCTGATCACTCAATCCGCAACCACCCAATTGGAGCATCACCCCGGTGGATACCCACAATCGTAGGAATCGACCGCGTGTCAACCAAGTTCTCATCGCTGTTCTCCGTAATCAGACCGCGTCCGTAGGCGCGGCGGAATATAACCGAAATCAGGGCGCCTCGCGAGCGGACCGGCTGGTCGGTTCGTCCCGCTGAAGCAAGAGCACTTCGCTGACGCGGATGATATCGGCCCCGAGTTTCGCATCGGTCTTTGCCACACCGCGCACGCCGACGAACTTACCCACGAACGACTCCAGACTCGGCATCTCGGACCGGGCCCGTTCGACATAGGCCACGACGCGGCCGGTCAGCGGGTCGCGCAGCATGTAGCGGCGTTCGGCCTTTTGCTCGCGTTTCAAATGACTTCGCAGCAGTTGCCCGGTGGCTTGGAATTCGCGGTGCGATTCGGCGGCCGCGCGGGTCTGGCGAATTCTCTCGATCTCGCGTTGAAACCGGGCCCGGTCGCGCGCTTCGGCGCGTTCGATTTCCCGGGCCGCGAGAGCGGCGCTCCGGCTTGCGACGCGCAGCTCCAGCGTTCCGATCCACTCCGCCGCGAGCCGCGCCACCGTCGGCTCACGGCGCTGGTCGGCGATCGGGCGCAGCCGCCCGATCAGCTCGGCCCACGCACGAGACTCCATCGGCTTGCGGCCCTCGGCCTGGATCGCCGTCTCGACCATCGCGAGCCGCTGCCCCCATGCGCCGCTTAGGTCGAGGCCCTCCGGCGATGCCTGACCGGTCTCATTCTTCTCGGCGGATTCGGCACCGGGCTGTTTCGCGCGCTCAGCGGCGGCCGTCGCGGCGGCGCGCAGCCGCGCGGCGACTTCGTCGTCGACGCGCTCCACATGGTCGGCCGACACGAAGAACTGAACGTCCTGGGGCGGGACGATTCGAAGCCAGTCGCCGTCGCGGCCGAGGATTCGCACTTCGCTCCCGCGTTTCAGAAGGGTCTGCAGCTCGTGCTTCATGGGGTCGAGCCGGGCGACCGAGCTGCCCACGCGAACGCGCAGTCGGCCGGTCCGGACCGAGACGATTCCGCGATCGGGCGCACGCTGGTCGACGAACTCGGCGGCCACGTACGAAAACACGCCGGTCGGCGGTCGGACCCGGTGCCAGCCGAAGCGCTCTTGCGCTGCTCGCAGCAGGGCGTCCCTGGCCAGCCGCGTGACGACGACGCTGTTCGCGTCCGGGCGCGACCGCAGATTCACGCGCTCCGACGTCACGCGCAGCCAATACTCTTGCACTTCGGCGGTAGATTTGTCGTTCGCCGGGGCGCGTTTTTTCGAATCGCCGGCCGTCTGCGCCCCGGCCGGGGAGATCGCGCCGAGCAAGACGAGCCAGAGCCCGGTGTGTGTGATGCGCTTCACGAACAGGCCCTCCTGATCCGGTCCTTGCGGTTCCCGCGGGTTGACTCCATTCACCGGCGAGGCTATCGGGCGTGCGACGGCGTGTCAATTCGCGGCTTGCGGCGCGGGCGATTCGGCCGCGGCGCAGGCGAATTCGGGTCACTCTCGGCGGAAGGCGCTTGGCGCCGACACCTTCCTGCGGGACATTCTACGATCATGACCGACACATCGGGCCAATCGAAAGCATTGACGATCCTCTTTCCGTGCGTCGGGCGCCGCATCGAGCTGATGCAGGCCTTTCGCGCCGCGGCGCAGCGGCTCTCTATCGCGCTGCGCGTGGTCGCCCTCGACCAGACCCGAACCGCGCCGGGGCTCTACTGCGCCGATGTCGCGGAAACGGTTCCGCCGGTCTCCGACGCGGGCTACATTCCAGCCCTGCTCGATGCCGTGCGGCGGCACGACGCCCGCGCCCTGATCCCGACCATCGACACCGACCTGCGCTGCATCAGCGAGCACGCCGCGGACTTTGAAGCGGCCGACTGCACTCCGCTGATCGCGCCGCCGGCCACGATCGACATTTGCCGCGACAAGATCAAGACGTACGAATTCCTCACGCGAAGCCGCATCGACACGCCGCGCACCTACACCCCAGACGAGATCCGTGCCCTGGCCTCGCCGAAGTTTCCCTTGTTCCTCAAGCCGCGCTTCGGCAGCGCCAGCCGCTGGGTCCACAAGATCGAGAACGGCCAGGATCTGGAGTTCTTCCTGCGGCAGGTCCACGATCCGATCGTGCAGGAATTCGTCGACGGCGTCGAGCACACGCTCGACGTGTACGTCGGATTGAGCGGCGCGGTGCGGTGCGTCGTCCCTCGGGTGCGCTGGCAGGTGCGCTCCGGCGAAGTCGCCAAGGGCGTCGTGGTCAAGAATCCAGCGATCATGGAGGCCGGCAAGCGCGTGGTCGAGGCCTTCGAAACACGCTTTCGCGGCATGGTCACACTCCAGTGCATCGTGACGGCGGACAAGCACATTCGCTTCATCGAAATCAATCCACGCTTCGGCGGCGGCGCGCCGTTGGGGATCGCGGCCGGCGCGGACTACCCCGGCTGGCTGCTGCAAGAGCTGACCGGCCGGCAGCCCGCGATCACGTTCGACGGCTTCCGTCACGGGACCTGCATGTTGCGCTACGATTGGTCGGTGTTCGTGCCGCTGGAGGATGACCTGAAACCGCGGATCAAGCCGCCGTTGCGAGATTGGCCAAGTTTCGAGTGATTTCCCGTACGAGCCGGGAGCGCCAGCGACCGGTCATGCGGGATGAGGCGTTCTCCCCCGGAACAACTCTTTTGCTTGCGCTCGCGGCTCGTTGCCGCGCTTCGCGAGAGCACGGTTTTGGAATGGGTTCCTATTCATAGCGCTCACCGAAACGCTGCTCGCGCGCCGCGGCCAGATCGCGGATCGCCTGAACGTGGTCGCGATGACAAACGAGCGTCGCGTCCGCGCTGTGGACGACCACCAGATCGCTCACACCCAGCGCGACGATCAGGTGGTCGCTCTCGCTTACGAGGATGTTGTTGCGACCGTTTTCCACCAGGGCGCGCTCGGCGATGAGAGCGTTGCCCGCTTCGTCGGATTCTCGCGTCGCGGCGATCGCCGTCCACGAACCGAGGTCGAGCCACTTGCACTTCATTTCCACGAGCAGGACGCTGCGGGCCTTCTCCATCACGCCGTAGTCGATGGAAATCCTGTCCAGGCTGCCGAAACGCTCGGCGCACTCGTCGGATCCCGCCATTCGTTCCCAGGCTTCGGCCAAGCTCGCCAGCTTGGCCGCGTTTTGCGCCAAGTTGCGCTCGAGCTCGGCCAGGATCGCGGAAACACGCCAAGCGAACATCCCGCTGTTCCACAGGTATTCGCCGGATTTCAGATACGCCTCGGCGACCTCGCGCGAGGGCTTCTCCTTGAACTCGGCCGCCCGAAACACCGCGGGTCCCAGCGCCTCGCCGCGGCGCACATAGCCGTAGCCGGTGTGCGGGCTGTCGGGCGTGATGCCGAAGGTGATCAGCGAGTCGGCGTGCTGCTCGGCGGCGTCCAGCCCGGCGCGGATCGCTTGCGCGAACGCCGCGCGCGGGCTGATGATGTGGTCCGCGGTGAACACAGCCATCGTGCCGTCGGGATCGCGGCGGGCCAGCAGGTGGGCCGCGAGACCGATCGCGTTCGCAGTGTCACGGCCCATCGGCTCGCCAATCAGATTCGCCCGTGGAAGGTCGGGCAGCGCGTCGGCGACCTGATCGATGTAGTTCGCGGAGGTGATGACCCAGATGTTCTCGGGTTCGAACAGCCCCTCGAGCCGCTCGCGGGCCAGTTCGATCAGCGACGCCCCGTCAAACAGCCGCAGCAGTTGCTTGGGCCGCATCCGCCGGCTCAACGGCCACAACCGCGTTCCCGAGCCCCCGGCCATGATGACGGCGTGTCGCACGAGTATTCTCCCTGGGGACGGGAAACCCCAGCCGCGAAAGCGGGTGTGATAGTAAAGCGATGGCCGGGATTGAGCCAGCCCCGCAGCACGACCGGAACGGTTGCCGTAGTGCGCGGACGCTCCACAGCCGCTCGATCGACCCGGCCGGGACGCCCGCGCGCCAAAAAAAACGCCGGCGCCGCATCAGACCTTGACAGGCGCCTGCTCGCTTTCGGAATCGAGTTGCAGCATGGTGCTCAAGTTCGTGCGCAGCATGAAGTACTGCGGATAAAAGCGGATGTAGTTTGGCAGCAAATGCCGCCAAGCGGCGGCTCCCTTAACGGTTGTCCCGATGTCCCGAATGGCGCCGTGCATGAGTTGGTTTCGGTCCTTGGCGGCCGCTTCGAGGTTCTTCTGCCAGTCAACCATGAACCCGTTGGGCTCTTCGTTCAGGAACTCCCAACAGCTAGACGGGACGTGCTCTCGCTTGCGGAGTTCGTCTATGATTCGCGGGACACTCCCGAGCATGATGTGCGCCTCGCGCTTTGCGGCACACCTGAACTCCTCCTTCGCGAACCGGAGTGCCTTTCTCACGGGGCCTAGATCGGATCGCACCGCGCTCAACTTCGCGATGAGCTCGACAGCCGCCAATTCAGACGAGGGGATGGCTTTCGCGACGATTTCGGTTTCCTTGGCCTTGAGGATGACGATAGCATTGAGGATCTCGGAAGCCTTGCTGATCAGCGCCTTCAAGTTTTCGTGTTGGAGGATTCCGCACTCTGTGAGAATCCAGTAGGGGAGATCTTTCGGCGTGATGTCGTCGGGAGCGAACCGGCCGAAGTGCGTTTGG
The DNA here is from genome assembly GCA_022574815.1 of Planctomycetota bacterium. Taxonomy (GTDB): domain Bacteria; phylum Planctomycetota; class Phycisphaerae; order UBA1845; family Fen-1342; genus JACZRH01. The sequence continues at coordinate 7,741 of JACZRH010000012.1, forward strand.
AGCAAAGCGCGAAGGTCCGCTTCCAGATTCGTATAGGCCAGCATGAAGAACGACAAAACCGAATCGCTGCGCCGCTCCAGAATGTTCCGCACCACGTTCTGCACGTCGCGCACGAAGTCCCACCAGTAGTCCGGGTGGTAGGCGACCAGCTTTGGGGCGACGTCCGATGAGCCGAGAATCGTAAGCAGATCGTCGACCGGAAGGCCCCTTTCGCGGAACTGATCGATTCCAACGACCGTTTGAATCGTCTGCAAGTGTAGCGCAACCTTATCGCGCGCTTGGCAATCACGGAGCATTCCGTCGGACGGTTGGTCGTCCGCAATGTCGCTTTCTCCAGCGCGGATCATCGTTGTGCTCTTCAATTCCCTCAAGCCGGCGTGTCCCAAGAGCATGAACAAGGCTGGCTGCATCTCATGCCAATTCCTGGTGAATCCGGTAAAGAGGCATCCTGCCCCGTTTTCGCTTTCGTAGGCATACACGGCGTAGTCTTCAAATGCGATGCCGCCCTGGAACTCGCCGCTGGAAGATATCTCGTCGCATCTGCCCATCAGGTGCCCGAAGACTTCAGATTCCATGCCAAGCCGACAACTGAAGAACACGAAAAACTCGACCATCTCCTTGTTTCGAACTCGCGCCATAGAGTCCTGATACACCGGGCTGATCCGCCAACGGTTTCCGTCGCGAATTAGGGTCGATTCCGGCAAGATCGGGAATTCCACTTCCTGGTCGCAGGAGCGCTGAAACGGGGTGCTGAGGCGCGTCACACGAAGAACGTCGAGCGCCTCGATTTGTTCGTTTCTGATGGCCTGAACCAGGCGGTACAGATTGTCAGGCGTGTTCCAGATGCGGATCAGCAGGTCATAGTCGCCGAAGACATCGAACAAGGATGTCCCGGCCGGGTTGGCGCCACCCGTATTGTCCTCCAATAGCCGGGCGATTCTGGCGCGTCCATCTTCAAATCCGGCGGGGTAGCCGACTCTAATATAATAGAGCCGATATCCCAACACGATATGCACGTAAGGATGCGTGACACGCGCCGAAGTCTTGTACCAAACAGAGTCGCCGGCGATGGGCTCGTCCAGGATGATTGCAATGGTCTCCAACAGCCTCGTCTCTTCCAGCGACGACGAACGGTGCCGGGTAGCGATCTCGACAGTCGTGCGCACGCTTCGGGCGAGCTGCGTGATGGTGGATGCCCGGCCGTCGGTTGCCTGCTTCAATATGCGACTTACCGTTGTGGTTCCGAGCCCGGCGTGCCTCGCTATCTCGTTCAGGCTGAGGCCGTATTCGTCAACGAGGACCACCTCAACTCCCTTGGCCAGGCTTCTGCGATGTTCTCTTGAGATCAGTTGTAGCATGGCACTATTATTGTGAAAGGCTCCCGGGTTGTGAGGATTACCTCAACGTCACACCGGACGACCTTGCGACGATGAAGGACGTCCACACGAAACCGGCGCCCCCATTCCACCGGAGTCGAGATGTCTCCAGTCCCGTCAGTCGCGTCTCCGGTGACGGCTCTCGACGCTCGAAGCCTGAGCTTCGCGCCGATCACCGGATGTCCGTTGCCGTCGTACAGAATCCGAGCCTTTCGCACTACAACGAATGCGGCGTGCGCCAGCCGAAGTGAACTCACGAGCGCAACTGCCCCCAAGCTGCCCACGGTGCTATATGCGACGATTTCGATCCAATCCATCGCCGGACCCTCGCAGTGCGCCTTCCCACACTGCTGGATATTAGCACAAACGCTCGCAGAAACAAGACGAAAATAAGACGGGCAACATATTTATCGGACGTTTATGGCAATTCATGGGTTCAACGGCACGAAAACAGCACGAAAATATCGTCGAAACGATCGACGAAAACCACGTGCGTGCTTGGACTTGCGGTACGAATGGCGACTCGGACGCAACCACCCTTAAGCTATGGGGAATACCCTAAGTTCAAAGTGGATGATGTTTATGCCGGACTGGGCATGGGACCGATCTCGCCGTCCGGGGGCTGCTCGACCGGGCGGGCCATCGGGGCGCTGGGCCCGGTCTGGCGGCGGCCCTGCTCGGTCGCGATCAGGTCGGCCACGGTCGGGCGGTCGATCGTTTCGCCCTTGATCAGCCGCCGGACTTCTTCGCCGTCGAGCGTCTCGTATTTCAGAAGTGCCTTGGCAACCGCTTCGATCACGGTGCTGTTTTCTTCGATGAGCCGGCGGGTGTCGGCGTAGGCTTCGTCGATGACCCGTTTCACCTCTTCTTCGATCGTGCGCGAGGTCTGATCGGAGAACTCGCGGCTCGCATTGAATTCAAACGGCGAGCGCCCGCTGTCGTCCTCGCCGTAGTACACGAACCCGAGCCGGTCGCTCATGCCCCAGTCGGTGATCATGTGCTTGGCCAGTTCGGTGGCCTGGCGGATATCACCCTCGGCCCCGGAATTCGTGTCGTGGCCGAACATCGCCTCGGCGATGCGGCCCGCGCACAGCACGCGCAGCGTGGCATCGGCGTACGAGCGGTTGAGCGTCATGCGGTCCTTCTCGGGCAGCGAGAAGGTCGCTCCGCCGTACGGGCCGCGCGGAATAATGCTGACCTTGTGGACCGGGTCGGAGTCTTCAAGCAAGGATTGCACGACCGCATGGCCGGCCTCATGGTAGGCGGTCAGCTCGCGGTCCTTCTCCTCGACGACGCGGCTGCGCTTGGCGCGGCCCCAGCGGACCTTGTCGCGGGCCTCTTCGAGGTCGTCCAGCTCGACCGCGTCCTTGCCCGCCATCGTCGCCAGCAGCGCGGCCTCGTTGATGATCGCGGCCAAGTCGGCCCCGCTGAACATCGGCGTGCCGCGGGCGATGCGGTGCAGACTGGGCTCGACCGGCGTCGCGATTTTGACCTTCTTGGCGTGGACCTTGAGGATCTCGAAACGCCCCTTGACGTCGGGCAGAGAAACATAGACCTGCCGGTCGAAACGGCCCGGCCGCACGAGCGCGGGGTCGAGCACGTCGGCGCGATTGGTGGCCGCGATGACGATGACCTGGTCAGAACTTTCAAAGCCGTCAAGCTCGACCAGAATCGCATTGAGCGTCTGTTCACGCTCGTCGTGCCCGCCGCCGTTAAAGCCCGAGCCGCGGCGGCGACCGACGGCGTCAATCTCGTCGAGGAAGATAATGCAGGGCGCATTTTCTTTGGCTTGGCGGAACAGGTCGCGCACGCGCGAGGCGCCGACGCCGACGAACATCTCGACGAAGTCCGACCCGCTGATCGAGAAGAAGGGTACGTCCGCCTCGCCGGCGATGGCCTTGGCCAGCATGGTCTTGCCGCAGCCCGGCTCGCCGACCAGCAGCACACCGCGCGGAATCCTCCCGCCCAGCCGCTGAAAGCGCTTGGCGTTCTTTAGAAACTCGATCAGCTCGGCGACCTCTTCCTTGGCCTCCTCGATCCCGGCGACGTCGGCGAAGGTCACGTTGGTGTGCTCTTTGGTGGTCATGCGGTGCCGGCTGCGGCCGAAGTTCCCCAACATGCCGGCGCCGCCGCCGCTCTGGCGCAACTGCCGAAACAGCAGGAACCAAATGATGCCGAACAGCAGCAACCAGGGGATCATCGCGATCAGGGCGTTCATCAGTTGGTTGTTGCTGGGCTTGTAGCTGATTTTGGGCATCGGCTGGTTGTGCTTCCGGGCGAGGGCCTCGATGTCCTTGCGCATGCCCTCGAAGTTCCGCGCGATGGCCGGGTATTCGACCTCGAAGGCGGTGCTGTTGTCGGTGGCGTTGGGCGGCGGCTTGGTGAACTCGCCGGTGATCGAGTCCTCCTTGAAGACCAGCAGCTTGATCTCGCCGTTCTGGATGTAGGTCCAGAAATCGGTGATGTTGATCGGGTTGGCGTTGCCCATCCCGCGCTGGAGCATGACCAGCAACATCAACGCCAGCCCGAAGATGATGATCCAACTGAACGCCCCGCGTGACAGACGCACCGGGGGCTTGGACGGGCCGCCGCTGCCACCCGTCTTTTGCGGCTCCTTGGGTTGATTCTGTTCGTCGGCCATGCAACCTCGGTCAGACGCGGCACCCGTCCCGGAGCCGCGCGTGCGCCCCTATCTTACCAATCATCGTACATTCCGGCGATGATCCTCATGGCCAGTTTGTCGATCACCCGTTGCTGGGCAAATTTCTCGGACTCCCCGGCGGGCGGGAGATAGTCGACCGATTGCAGTACCGGCCGATCGAGCAGGATTTCTCCGGACCGCAAGTCCTTCCATTCCACCTGCACCGCCAGCGTCAACTGCTTGTCGCGCGGCAGGCGGGAGCGAAAGTCCGGAGCGAACGCCGCCTGACGCTCTTCCAGGATCTCGCCCTTCAATATCGTATCCGCCTTTTCCTTCGAGACCAGTCGGTAGGGCGTGTCGATCGCGATTCGTTTCTTGACGGCCTCGGTCAGCATGAACTCGAGATCGCGGCGGAATTCCTTCGAGGCGAACATTTCGACGTGAATGCTCTCAATATCGGTCCGAAAATGTTCGTTCGTGCCGTAGCCGCAGCCGGTCGTCGCCAGCAGTGCGGCGGCCAAGGCCACGATGATCGTACGTGGGCTCAACCCCGGCCCTCCTCGTTGTTGAGTTCGATGCCCAGGGCCCGCATGCGGCCGCGGGCCTCGTTGGCCGCCAGCGAATCGGGCCAGTCCCGCAGAACGAGACGATAGTAGAACTCGGCCGCACCCGACTGCCGCGTCCGTTCATACCACTTTGCGATCTCGAGATCCTTGTCAGCCCGCTGTTGGCGGATGCCTTCGAGCCGGACGCCGACCGCTTCGGCGCGGGCGTATTCCGGATACGCGGATTGCAATTGCTGGTAGCGGACCTCGGCGTCGACGAGCGGGCGGTCGTCGAAGAGGATCCCCGGGAACGCCGAGCCCGCCGACTCGGCCGCGCGGAGCATCGCCAGCCGCACGTAGCGGCCATTGGGATATTCCCGCGCCAAGCCGACGTATTCGTCCTGGGCCTCAAAAAAGTCGCCGCGGGCGTAGAAGTAGTCGGCTTTCAAACGCCGCGCGACCTCGCCCAGACGTGTGCCGGGCGCGCGTTCCCAGACGCGGTCAAGAATGTCGATGCCCTCTTCGTAGGCCGGAAAGCGAAAGATTCGCCAGACGATGCGCTTTTGGCCCGAGAGAAACGCGCGGGCCACTTCGATCTCGCGCAGCAGGGCCTTTTGAAAGAGCTCGCCGGCGGCGTTCTCGACGACGAGCTCATACTGCTCGAAAGCGCGGTAGAAGTTCTTGCGTTCGAAGTACGCCTCACCGAGCAGGAACACGCCCTCGAAGTAGCGCTCGTGCTCGGGATTTCTCTTGACCCATTTCTTCAGCCGCCGGCGGGCCGACTTGGACTCGCCACGGGCCAAGGCGGAGCGCCCCGCCTCCAGTTCGCCGCCGGGCGTCGCGGGCTCGGGCGGGGCTTCGTCGATCCACTCGTCGGAATTCGGGTCGAGCACCTGCCGCTCGCGGTATTGCTCGTCTTGCGCCGTTGCCGGCGAAAGCACAGCGGCGGCGCAGAGCAGAACCAGCGGGTGCGCCCATTTCGTGACGTGATCGCGAACACTCATCGTACGAGGATTATAGGCCGTTCTCGGCGGCGCGACAAACGGCGTGCGCTGAAACCACGTCACGCTGGATGGCGGGCTGCGGGGGATCACTTGGCGCGCGATTCGCCGACCTCCATCTGCCAGCAGGCACAAGTGTGGCCGGGCGTGACGTCGAGCAGCTCCGGCTGGCGCTCGCGGCAGGTCGGATCCTCGCGGCCGAGGTCGCAGCGCGGGTGAAACGCACAACCGTGCGGGCGCGTGGCCAGGCGCGGCACCTCGCCGGGGATGGTTTCGAGCCTGCGCGTCCGGCCGGAAGACCGTTCGGCGCCGCTCAAGCGCGGCACGCAGCGCAGCAGGCGTTGCGTGTACGGATGCCGTGGATCGCGGAACAGCCGCTCGGCCGGCGCGCGTTCCACGATTCGGCCGGCGTACATTACGCAGACCACGGCGGCCATGCGGGCCACGACGCCGAAATCGTGTGTGACCAGCAGGATCGACAGGCCGTTTTCGTTCTGAATCCGGTTCAACAGGTCGAGCACTTGCGACTGAACGGTCACGTCGAGCGCCGTGGTGGGCTCGTCGGCGATAAGCAGGTCGGGGTCTCCGGCGAGCGCCATCGCGATCATCACGCGCTGCCGCATGCCGCCCGACAGGCGATGGGGATACTCGTGGTAGCGGGCTTCGGGCGCGGGAATGCCGACCTTGTGCAACAACTCGACGGCGCGGGCCCGGGCGGATCGCGCACGACCGGGAGCCGGCCTGCCCGCGTGCAGGCGAACGGCTTCGACGATTTGCGCGCCGACCGTCTTGACGGGATTGAGGCTGCTCATCGGCTCCTGAAAAATCATCGCGATCCGCCCGCCTCGGACGGAGCGCATCGCCCGCGAATCGAGCGTGGTCAGGTCCTTTCCATCCAAGAGGATTCGGCCCGCGACGATGCGGCCGGGCGCCGGCACCAGCCTCAAAATGGCGAGCGCGGTGACGGTTTTTCCGCAGCCGGACTCGCCGACCAGCGCGACGGTTTTTCCGCGCGGGATCTCCAGCGAAACGCCGTCGACCGCCGGCAGCACGCCTGCAAGCGTTCGGAAGTGTACCTGCAAGTTCTCAATGCGAAGCAGCATCGCGGCGCGTGCTATCCGCCGAGCAGCAGAAAGAACGGATCGATGTCGGCTGCGTCGAATCGGCCGTCGTGGTTGATGTCGCCCACCAAACGGAAGGCCACGTCCGGAAAGCGTGCCTGGTAGAGCACGGGGTCGCCCAGCGCCAGAAAGAGCGGGTCGATGTCGCCCCCGTCCAAGCGGCCGTCGCCATTCAGGTCTCCGAAATTGTGGTGAACGAGCAGCTTCCCATCGGGTGTCAGAATGGTCGTTCCGCCGGTGTGTTGCACGAGTACGACAATGTTGTCCTGTCCGGTCGTCGTGCCGGCCGTGAGCACGGCCCGGAAATTCCCGTTGCCGAGGTTCTCGACGGGGCCGATGGTCGATGATCCGGCGCTGCCCTCCCAATCGTGGGCGGCGCCGACCATCTGAATTCCGGACGCCGGCAGACCCTGCCAATCACGCACTTCGATACTCAATGTGGCGGTCGACGTGCCGTCGGCCGGCAGCGCGGCGGGAGTGACGGTAATCCGCGAGGCGGAGGCGTCCGGGACGCCGATCAGACCGGTGCGCCAGACATCAAACTGCTCGCGCAGTTGAATGACCGGATCGCGATCGTCTCCGTTGGGCGACAAGATGTTGAAGTTCATGAAGTACACCCCGGTGGCGCAGCCGAAGCGCCGCACGCAGGCCCCGTCGATGTCCCCGCGTCGCGCGTCGATCATAAACCCGATGTGCGCGGCCTTGCTGAATTTCGGCGGCGGGGAACCACAGCCGGTCGGGTCTGGGCCGGGGCACGAGCAGCGGCCGTCGCCGCCCATGGCGCGGGCGGCTTCCATTGCGGCCATGAGCTTTTCGGGTATGCCGCCGGGCGTGTTGCGCAGGGCCGCCTCGGCCTGGTCGAGCACGGGTTGCCCGGTGAGCACGTTGCCCTGAATGGCGTAGGCGATGGAGCCGATGCGGCCGGTCAGGCCGTTGGCGTAGGCGCCGTTCTCCGAACCCGAAAACGTCGCGGCGCGCCCCAGCACGTCGACGATGCCGTACTGACGCGTTTGATGCGCGGGATCCCGCACGGCGAGCTCTTTGAGGATCGCGGCTGGGTCGGTTCCGTTGGCGAGCTCATCCCAGATGAACATTCGATTCTGTGCCGACGGGTCGATAAACGACTGCGCAGCCGCGGCGCCGACGCGAACGCGGAGCACGGGGACCCCCCGCTGCAGATCGAAGAATTGCAGGCACGTAGCCGATCCGATCGCGATTTCCTGGTTTTCCGTGTCGACCAGGATGATGGACCAGGTGGCTCGGGCGCTGGCCGCGCCGCACAGCGACAAGGCAATCAAACCCACGATGCGGCCCGCATTCGTTCGCATATGTTGCTCCGCGTTTTGTCAACCTTGCCGCGCCGGTAGTGGGTCGCAGCCTCGGGCGGCGCCGTCGGCCCGCCTGTTTCAGTATACCGGTCCGGGCGCGCCGCCCCAATCCAAGAATGCCTGCCGCGCGGAACGTTGCTGCGATCTGGTCACGAGCGGACGACGGAAACGCGGGCCGGCGGCGCTACGCGAACCGAAGAACCACCACAATTTCCGACAGCGCCGCGACACTCCAATCTTGGGGGCCGCTTATAATACCCGCGTGAACGTGACGGAAATATACTGCCGCCAAGAGTGAACTCGTGACAGAGACACGGCAACGAGATCCGAGCGCCACGCACAGGACAACCCTTTGCAACTGGAGTAGGCCCATGAATCGCAAGAACCGACCCATCCTCTGTTGCACCGCGATCGTATTCGTCGTCGCTCTGCTCGTCACTGATCGAGCCGATGCGTCCAAGAAGCTTTTGCGGCTGCGCCTCGACGGGCCCGTGCTCGAAGCACCCGCAGACGACATGGATCTCTCCGTCATCTTCGGCGGACAGAAGGCCAAGACCCTGCGGCAGTGGATCAACATGATCGACAAGGCCGCCGGCGACCGCGACATTCACGGCATCGTCATGCTGGTCGAAAACCCCGGGCTCGGCCTGTCGCAAGTCGAGGAATTCACTCGGGCGCTCAAGCGTTTCCAGAAAACCGGCAAGAAGGTGTACTGCTACATCGACTACGCCGGCAACGTCTCGTACGCTCTCGCGGCCGCCGCCGACCACATCACGCTCGCACAGTACAGCGGGCTCGAGATTCTCGGGCTGCACGCCGAGCTGTCGTATTTCAAGGGCCTGTTCGAGAAGATCGGCGTCGAGGCGGACATGATGCACTGCGGGGACTACAAGAGCGCGCTCGAGCCGTTCACCCGCACCGAACCGAGCAAGGAAGCCGCCGAACAGATCAACTGGCTGCTCGACGGGCTGTTCGGCCGCTGGCAGCAGCTCATCGCCGACGGGCGCGGGCTGTCGCCGGCGGACGTCAAAGCGGCCATCGACGCGGCCCCGCTCAACGCCGAAACGGCGGAGAAGCGCCGGCTCGTGGATGCGGTCGCGTCGTTCGCCGACTTCAAGCAAATGATCAAGAAGGAGTACGGCCAGGACGTCGAGGTCGTTAAGAAATACCCGAAGGACAAGGATTTCTCGCTCAAATTCGACAACCCCTTCGCGCTGATCGAGACCATCAGCAAACTCTTCGAGAAAACCACCGAAACCGCCAAGCCCGGCATCGGCCTGATCTACATCGAAGGCGCGATCGTGACCGGCCCGAGCGGCAAGGGAATGCTGGCCGGATCGACCGTCGGCAGCACGACCATTCGGGCCGCCTTCGAGAAGGCCCGCCAGGACGAGAACATCAAGGCCGTCGTGGTCCGAGTGAATTCTCCCGGCGGGTCGGCGCTCGCCAGCGACATCATATGGGTCGCCGAAACGCGCTGCGCCAAGGTCAAGCCGCTGGTGGTCAGCATGGGAAACGTGGCCGGCAGCGGCGGGTATTACGTCGCGATCCCCGGTGACATGATCTTCGCCGAGGAATCGACCATCACGGGTTCCATCGGCGTCGTCGGCGGCAAGTTCGTCACCAAGGGGCTCTTCGAGGACAAGCTCGGCATCACGACCACCGAGTTCGACCGCGGCAAGAACGCCGGCCTCATGAGCATGAACCGCCGTTGGAATGACAGCGAGCGCGAGCACATCCGCACGCTGCTCTACGAGGTCTATGATCAATTCAAGGGGCGTGTGATCGAATCACGCGGCGACCGGATCAAAGGCGACCTCGAGCCGCTCGCCGGAGGCCGCGTCTATACGGGGCGCCAGGCGTTGGAGCACGGCTTGGTCGACCGCATCGGCGGCCTGTACGAGGCGCTCGAATACGCCGCCGAGAAGGCGGACCTCGACGACTACGAGGTCTACGTCCTGCCGAAGAAGAAGGGCTTTGAGGATATCCTCATGACCCTGCTCGGCGAGGAGACGGAAGACGAATGGGAGATCGGCTTGCCGAGCGGGCCGACGATGCTGAACGATCCGTTCCTCCGGGCGCTGCTGCCGATACTCGAACAGCTCGACCCCCAGCGCCTGCGGAGCATCGTCAACGGCCTGCGCAACATCATGATTCTGAACCGCGAGCACGTCGGCGTGTTCATGCCGTTTGAGATGAGGGTGCGCTAGGCACGGCTTCGAGCCCCGCACGCCAGCGCGGCGGCTCGTGACAGCCCCGCGCTCAGGGCCCCCTGACGGAAAGCCGCTCTTTGCAATGCGGGCAAAACTCGGGCGTGGTGCCGTGCCCCTCGGGCTCGTAGACCCGCTTGCAATGCGGACACGCGAAGCCGAGCGTGGTCAGCCGCTGGTCGCATTTGGGGCAGGGGACGCGCCCGTCCGCGTTCAGCTGCTCTTTCGTCTGTTTCAGGGAGGTATTGAACTCATGCCCGCAGTCCGGGTTGCGGCAGATCCAAAAAATGCCCTCGGGCAGATCCTCCCCATCGTCGCGCGGCGCCGTCAGCCAACGGACGAACAGGGCGCCCGACGCGCCGAGCAGGGCCAATGCGACCACCAGCTTGATGTTCTGACCACTCATAGGCTATTCGGCCTGTGCATAGGCCTGAGATGGGTTGGGTGGATAGCCACTCACCGTGCGCGAACGAACCGCTACGGCCACCAATCCCAATACTCCTCGTGCGGCTGATAATCGTTGTTCCATCGTCGCATAGCGACGTCGGAGCGATTGCGGGATCCCTTGTTCCGCAGGCCGAGCAGCTCGTCAAAGTGCATGTTGAGCGCGTGCCCGTCGGCGAACAGAACCTCTGAGCCCCCGCGGTGGCGCTTGCTCGGGTAACTCCGCGGCTGCCCGTTTTGCGGCGTGACCCACGTGTCCCACACCAAATCGGTGAAGCTGTCGGCGATGGCGATCATGTCTTCCGGGCGCTTGACCCTGGTCTCCTTGAGCTCTCCCCAATCGGCTCCGATGTCCTCGCAGTGCCCGCCGAGCCCAAGCTGCTTTTCTCCACGCGTAATGTCGGTAAACCAATGCACGCCCCAGCCGTTGTACCCGTAGTTGAAGAACTCGCGGCCCTCGAGGGGCGTCTCTCCCGGTTCGTACCCGTAGAAGCGCAAATCGCGGCGGGGAGGCCTGCGACGTTCGTATCTCTTCTGCCAGCGGACGCCGACGTCGGTCGCGGGGCACCAGAACAGGGAAGTGTCGCCGCCGATGTACTTGCGGATGCGCGGGGCCCAAGTGATGTACGAGTCCAGCTCGGCCTGCACGTGGTCGGCGGGATAGAATCCGTTGTTGTCGTCAAGGTAGTGGCGCATCGCAAGGCCCAATTGGCGGACGTTGGACGCACAGACGACCTCTTGCGCGCGTTTCTTCGCCTCGCTGAGGGCCGGAAGCAGGATGCTGATCAGCAGTGCGATGATCGCCACGACCACCAACAGTTCGATCAGCGTAAAACCGCTGCGGAGACGCCTCATCGCAAACTCCTTCCACAGAGCCTGACCCACGAACACGTGAGCACTATTACTATGCTATCGGCATAACGAGTGAGATTCAATCCCCCCGGCGGGCGCGTAAGTCGCTTGGATTCCTCCGCCCGGTCGCGGCCGTCAGACGACGGCGGCGGCCCGCCAATGGCGGCAGCCCCCCCACCGTGCGAACCGGCGAACGCCGTTTGAGGAGCCGCCCGCCATCGAGCGGCTCCTCCTTTCGCGGGATATGCGTCTGGCGGTGCCGCCCGGCTGTCCGTAGCGCCGGGCGACGAATTCTCCTCCTCGCCTTCTACGGCGCGGGGCGTAGTTGAGAATTTCCCCGCTCGGCAGCCGGTACGTCAACTGCGAGCGAACCCTGCAGGGCCATGACGCTGAAGGCTACTCCGTAAGGCTTGTGGTAGCTGTTCATGTAGTAGTCCCACATGGAACCGTCCTTCTCCTGCGTCTTGATGATCTCGTGCTGCAGCTTCGACCAGTATCTGGCACGATCTTCCACCGGTAGCTGCTGGATCACGAGGGCCGCGTAGTAGTGCCCGAAGAAGTAGAAGTAGCCGGAGTTGGCGTAATAGGCCTCATGCGGGATTGGCTTCTTTCTTGCGACATCGAGGAATCGATGATGTGTAAAGAATTGGTCGAGGCCGCGCCTGAGGGCCTCATTGGACAGCTTTCTTTCAGCCAGCAGCAATGCCAGGTTGCACACCTGAATTCGGGATAGCGAACCCTTGACCTGATTGATCCCGGTGGCCCGGCCCGGCGACGGAACGGCCTCTACGCTGTAGCTGTACGCGCCGTTGGGTAGCTTGCACCGCTCGACGGCGCGAACGGCGGAGCTCAATCGATTCGCGTCGACTTCGAAGCCGGCTTGCCGCGCCTCGAGCAGGGCAATTACGCCGACCGCCGTCATGAAGCTCGTCGCCCAGGCGGGCCGCCGCGTATAGGCGTCGAAGTCGTAGTAGCCCCAACCACCGCTGGGCGTCTGGTAGCTGAGTAGCTTGTTGATAAGGGCCTGGCCAGTCGAACGCAGCTCCTCATGCCTCGACGTGCCCGCAACACGGCCGTCGGCCACAGCGCGTGCGAAGGCCTGAACGCCGTAGACATAAGCCCACGTGTTATCGACGTCCCACTCGCTGGGTCGCCGCACGAGCCCCTGGTTCATCAGAAAGTCGATGCCACGGCTGTACGCCGCGTCCATCTCACCGGATCGCGGCATGTCCAAGATCGCGATGCACACGAGGCTGGTCGTGGCGAAGGTCCAGGCGCGATGTGTTTCCGGATTGGACCAGAACTCATCGAATCCGATCGCAGGGTTGCTGTAACCACCCCACGACCCATCTTCATTTTGAGCGCGGAGCATGAACGCCTTTGCTGCCGCGACAGACGCTTTGACTTCTTTGTGTTTGTGGTCCGCAGGGACCTCTTGGCTCAGAGCAACCGAAGCGAGAGCAACAGCCATGCCGACTGACGCGGATTCCAGCATAGCGCTACTCCACGTCCAGGTTCTTGAGCTCGGTCTCAATCCGCGCCACCTCGGCCTGCGCGCTCATCAGCGATATCCGTTTCTCGAGCAGGTTGGCCTCTGCGGAGCGCTCCTTGCTCTGATGCTCCGCTGCACCTGCCTCGGTTTTGAGCTGCAGTTCAAGACGCTCGAGCGGAATGGTCTCTTTCTCGAGATTCTGCAACTCCGTCAACTGAATCTCCAGACCTCGCTCCGCCCGTCCGAGGCGCCGTTTGGCGCGTTCGATTACGATCTCGCGCGTCTTGTCTCCGAGCTCCTCTTCGCTGTACATCATCTCCAGTTGTTCGAGTTCCTCGCGCGATTCGAGCACCCCGTCCTCCGTTCGCTTCAGGGCGAATCGCGCTTTCTCAAGCTTCATAGGTGCAGTCCGTTTCTCGAAATCCTCGAGCTTGGCAGCGGCGAGATCCCGGGCGGCAGCCGTCTTTTGCACCGAACTCTCATCGTCGGCCTTCTGGTGCTCGAGGGCGAGTTGAGCCTGCGTGATCTTCTGCCGGGCGATCTCCAAGTCTCGCGTCAGCTTCGCACGCTTCGCTTCCTTCTCGGCCTTGGTCTGCGCCTCCGATTTCTCCTTCTCTTTCGCTTCGGCGTCATGCTCGGCCTCAGCGCTGGTGGGTGACGGGATCGGCTCGGCGTCGGCTTGCGTCACCGTTCGGTCTGTCTTGCTAGCTGCTGCGCAACCACCGAGCATGCCGGCAAGCACACCCACTAGAACTGTTCGAGTGCACATTTGTTCGACTCCCTCAACGAATCACGGCTTGCACGCTCCGCCGCCAAGAATCGGACTCTCAACGCACCCTGCCCTCGGCTGGCTATAGCGTAGCTGTCGCACGCCTGAATGCAAACCGGCTGAACAACGCACGGTACTCCAGGAACGGCGCGGCGTGGAGTTGAACGGAGCGAGCAACGGACTCGGCGAAGCACAGCAGCCCCCCGTTGTGCCGCACTTGCCCGTCGCTGCTGAGAACTTTGCCCTCCTTTCCACAGCAGCACTTACGCGCGTCGCGGGCTAGGCCCGCTTGCGCTGTGAAACAACCTCACCGAACCCGAACTGACACCCCTCGATTCCTACCGTGACCGGTGCCACGAACTCCGCTCACCCCGCTGGCCGCCGCACCGTGTTAGCGGCCCTCGCGGTCGCCGCGGACGCACGCGATCGTGTGCCGGTACGGCTACGCTGATCGGCCTGTATCGCAAAATAGGTGTTCGAGGATTACGTTGCGGACCGATTGGCACGCGAGCGTGTCGGCGTGGTCCGCGTAGTCGCGGGCCGTGATAAGAACCGGCCGCAACGGCTTGGGCTGTTCCACTCGTCCGTGCGAGCCGCGAATCAGTCTCGCATCCAGTGGGATCACATCGAGCAGTGTCCGAAAGCCGAGTTTCCGTTTGAACAGTTTCCACGCGACCTTCAACTTCGGTGCTGCGGTGCCCGGATCGAGAAACAACTCGGCCGGGTCGTAGCCGGCCTTGCGATGAATGTCGACTGTACGGGCGAAGTCGGGCGCCCGGGCGTCGTCGAGCCAGTAATAGTAGCTGAACCATCGCCGCGGCTCGCTTACCAGCAGCAGGTCGCCCGCCCGCGGATGGTCGATCTCGAGCGCGGCCAGTGCCTGGCGATCGAGCACCTTCTCGACGCCGGGAATTCGGCGACAGAAGTCCGCCACGCCCCCGATCCGGTCGCGGTCTCTGACGTACACGTGCGCGACCTGGTGATCGGCGACGGCGAACGCCTGACTTGCACCGGCGTCAAGCAGCTCCAGACCTTCTTCCTCTCGCACGCGCAGCAGGCCCTCCTCGCGCAGCATCCGGTTAACGTGTACGGCGTCATCGACCGGCTCGATGCCGTATTCGCTGACGAACATCAAGCGCACGCCGCGATCGTCGAAGTGGTCGATCAAGTCGCCGCAGACGGCGTCGATCTCGACGACTGTCTTGGGAATGTCGGCATGATCGGGCCCCAGCTTTTGCAACGCGTAGTCGAGATGCGGCAGATAGACCAGCGTCAGCGTCGGCTCGTGGCGCTTGTGTACCTCGATGCTCGCATCGGCGATCCAGCGGCTCGAACGGATGTCGGCCATCGGACCCCAAAAATTGAACAGCGGAAAGCGGCCGAGCTTCGCCTGGAGTGCGTTGCGCAACTCCGGCGGATCGGCGTAGCAATCGGGAATCTTGCGCCCATCGGCTTTGTACATCGGCCGCGGCGTGACCGAAAAGTCGACGGTTGAGTACATGTTGTGCCACCAGAACATCATTGCGCATGTGATCGAAGGATCGCGCTTGCGAGCCGTCTCCCAGACTTTCTCCCCACCTACCAGCCGGTTCGACTGCTTCCAAAACTGAACCTCGGCCAACTCGCGGTTGTACCAACCGTTGCCGACGATGCCGTGCTCGCGCGGCGGCGCGCCGGTCAACATGCTCGACTGAACCGAGCATGTGACGGCGGGCAAGACCGGCCTGAGGGTTCGGAGGGCACCCTGTTCCGCGAATGCCTTCAGGCGCGGGGCGTGCGCGAGAAGCGAGCGATTCAATCCGACTACCAGTATGACCGCGGTCGGGTGCGCCATGCTCAGGTGCCCAGGATTCTTCGGTGTCCCCAGATGGTCAGCAAGAAGCAAACGACCGCGGCCAGGGCCGGTAGTGGATGATTGAGCAGGGAAAGGAAATAGGCGTCAACCAGACAGAAGCCGGCCAGCCATCCGAGCACGGCTCGGATCGTTCGCGGCGGCTTGGCAAGCGCATTCGCGGCTGATCGCAGGAGCCAAAGTAGTAACATCAACCCCGCCAGTGCCGCACCAAGCCAGCGCGTCGGTTGCTGAAAGGCGGCCAGCGGTAGCACCGTCAGCGGCACGACCAACGACAGCCGGCCGATGCCTCCGATTGTCGTTTCGGTCTCGGCCCGCGCGATGATGGTGAAGAGAACCGTGTAGAGCGTGATCGCCGTTGCGAGCGCCAAGATCGGCATGGCATCGAGCGGCCAAGCGACGGCGGCGGCCGCGACCAGATACACCAGTCCACGGCATGCGCCCATCAACACGACCGTGGCCGCGTGCTTCTTGTGAGTGACGTCATAAACGACGATGACGGCCGCGAGGATCAACCCCACTCCCAACGCCGGCAGACCGCACGCCGCGAGCAATACCAAACCCAGCAAGAACGTCACGACCACGAACGTGTACGCGGCACGCCGGCTAATCCGCCCGGATGGAATCGGCCGCTTCGGTCGCTCTTGTCGATCGATCTCCGCATCGACGGCGTCATTGAGCGCCATGCCGGCGACATACAGCAGCGCAATAGCGCCAGTCACTGCGGCAACCGTCAACGGCGCCATCGAAGCCGCCCCCGCTCCGACGGCGCAGCCGACTAGGACGTTGGTTACACACGTCGGCAGATTGGAGACGCGACCTAGCTCGGCATAGTCCATCACCGTCGCGCGCATGCGGCTCATTCGAGGGCCTCATCGCGCGCCAAGTCGCGAACCCACGTCAGCTCCCGCGCGATGCCCTCCGCGAGTATGTCAACACGCAGCTCGCTCGGCAGCACCTCCCACGCATACGTCTCGACCTCGAAATGCCGGCAGTTGCTCAGCTCTCGCGCCGCTCGCAGCGCTTCGGCGATCTCCGCCCGCGTCGTCTCCAGCGGCCCAATGCGATCCAGAAACACCGGCACATGAAAATGCGTCCGCCATTCGCCACAGGGCAGTTCGCCGTTTGTGATCGACGCCAACGCATCCGGCAAGTCCGGGTAGAAAGCCCTCCGTGCCTCCGTGCCTTCGTGCCTTCGTGCCTTCTGCACCACGGTTTGATGCAAGAATCGCCGCTCGACGAACTGCCCGTACGCCGTGAGCGCTTCGCCCTGTGCATCTTCATCCATCGTATCAAACGGCACGCGCAACGCCGACGAAATCTGCACCTTGCCCACTTCAATCCCCGCGTTGGCGTAGCGCTCGAACACCTCCCGCTGCGACTCGAACATCACCGCGGCATGGCAAACGTCGTGACAGACGCGAATGTACCGCCGCGCCAGATCGCCATGCCTGTCGTGCAGCAGGTATTTCTCAAAAAACGCCACGACGTCGGCGCTGGTCTCGAGATAGCAGCCCGGCTCCGGCTCGAGATCGACGTGCAGGTTATGCCCGAGCCGCTCGTGCAGATCGTGCAGCGTCACCGCCAGCTTGCGCAGCGCGTGTGCCGCCGCCTCCAGCCGGCTCCGATCCTGAAACTCCGCCTTCCAACCGATCGGCAGCGTCGAAATGCTCCCCTCCGCGCCCGCGGTCAGCGAAGCCAGCTTCACCGCCAGCGCGGCCGTGTACTCGAGCCGCTCCGGCTGCGACCAATCCGGCCGATAGACCGCGTGCTTGACCACCTCGGCGTGAAAATCGCCATACGGAAACCCGTTCATTGTGAAAACGTACAGACCGTGCTCGCTCAACGTGGCCCGCAGCTTCTCGAACTCCGCGAACGGCGCGTCCACGATCGCGCCGTGCGGCAGCCATAGGCCGATGCCGAGCGACTGATCCGGCGACGCGATGCGCCTCACACCCGCGGCATGTCGTTCGAGATTCGCACGAATCTCCGCCAACGAATGACCGGCATGCACGTTGGTGCAGTAGCCAAGGTGGGATTGTCGGCCGAGTATGTCACGCATGAACCAACTCGACTCCGCGAACGCCATCCGAGCCCGACGCGCAAGCGAGGGTTTCGCGCTCGTCGCGAGTCAATCCTCGCGCTTCGGACTCTGATTGTGACGCCAAACACGTTAACCGTCGATTCGAAACTTCGCGCATTGCCCCAAGAACGTCATCGGATTGTCAAATGATATCTTGGAAATCGTGGCATCCGCGTGCCCGCGGCGCTTCATCTCGATCTGACACTTCGGCACCGCCAGCGGATCGCTCGGACCCCAATCGCCGGCCGAATTGATCCAGATCCGCTCGCTGCCGTAGGTCTCGATGATGTCGGCCGCACGCTGCGGCGTACACTTCGTCTCAGGATAAAGCGTCATGCCCGCCCAGAAGCCGCGATCGAGTACGAGCTTAATCGTGTGCTCCTCAACGTGGTCGATTAGCACGCGGCCCGGGTCTATTTTCCCATTCCGCTCGACCGCGTCCATGATCAGCCGCGTCCCCTTGAGCTTGTCCTCCAGGTGCGGCGTATGCACCAGAATGAGCTGCCCGTACTCGGCGGCCACAGCGACCTGCTCCTCAAAGATCGCCAGCTCGTTGCGGCTGTTCTTGTTCAGACCGATCTCACCGACGCCCAGCACATTGGGCTTATCGAGAAACTCAGGAATGAGCTGGATCACTTCGCGCGACAGCCCGACGTCCTCGGACTCCTTGGCATTGATGCAGATCCAGCAAAAGTGCTGAATGCCGTAGTCGGCGGCCCGCCGCGGTTCCTGCTCGGTCAGGTGGCGAAAATAGTCGAAGAAGCCCTTGGCCGAGCTGCGGTCGAACCCAGCCCAGAATGCCGGCTCCGTCACCGCCACGCAGCCGGCCTGGGCCATGCGCTGATAGTCGTCGGTCGTTCGCGAAATCATGTGAATGTGGGGGTCGATGTATTTCATGGTTCTCAGAATTCAGATTTCAGATTTCAGATTTCAGATTTCAGATCTCATGTTTCAGAACTCGAATTCGCACGCCATCCGAGCCCGAAGCGCAAGCGAGGCTTTCGCGCTCGTCGCGAGCTAATCGCTCGCTCACCCGCCGGCCTCGGTTCAGCCGGCACACGCACCGTACGCACCTTTCATCCCTGCCGCCGATTCGATCGGATTGTTGCTCGGATCACTGAATACCTCCAGCACGCGTTTGGCGCGATGCGGCTCACTTTCGCTCAACACGCCCAATGCCTCACGGAATGCCGCCATGCGAAAATCCTCCGGCTCGCTCGCTTCGGCCGCGCTGCGATCGATTCGATCGAGAAAAGCGGCGATGTCCAGCAGCTTGGCGCGATGCTCCATGAAATAAGCGTCGATCGTCTGCTTGCAAGACATGGGACAGGTCGAACTCATGGCGTGCTCTCCGTGATTTCTCGCTCGCGGCGATGCGCTACGACACGCGGCGAATCGACGCGCCGCGCTCGTCGCACAAACGCCCGATCGCCGCCCGCATCCGCTTTCGGTCGATATCGTGTGCCTCGAACCCGACGCCGATCTCGCGAAGCAGTGGGATCGTCAGCCGCCCACCAAGGTGTTCGCGAAACTCTTCGAGGCCCTCGAGCAGCTCGTCGGCGTCGCTCAAAGCGTCATCGTAGAGCGCAAAACCCAGTTCCAACAAGCAGGTGCGAATCGTTTCGACCGCCGACTCGTCGAGACGGCCTGCCATCGCGGCGTATGTGACGTCCAAAGCGATGCCGATCGCCACCGCCTCGCCGTGCCGCATCTGAAATTGGGTCATCTGCTCGAGCTTGTGAGCCGCCCAGTGCCCGAAATCCAGCGGCCGCGCGTGCGTCAGCTCGAACGGGTCGCCGCTGGTGACGATGTGCCGCAGATGCATTTCCGCCGACTGCCGAATGATCGGCAACGCCACGTCTACGTCGCGTGCGCGAATCCGCGCCGCGTCGGATGCGATCCTTTCGAAAAACGAACGGTCCTTGATCAGGGCCGCCTTGACCGCCTCGCTGAAGCCGCTCCGCCAATCGCGATCAGAGAGCGTCGCGAGAAAGTCGCTGTCATTGATCACCGCCCAAGGTGGGCAGAACACGCCGATATAATTCTTCTTGCCGAAGGCGTTGATGCCGTTCTTGACCCCGACGCCCGAATCGTCCTGTGAGAGCGTCGTGGTGGGCAGTCGAATCAGCCGCACGCCGCGATGCGCGATCGCCGCCGCGAAACCGACCAGATCCAGTACAGCCCCCCCGCCGATGGCGATCACGTAGGATTGTCGGCACACACCGGCGTCGTGAATCGCCTTGACCGCGTCCTCGAGCAAATGCCGATCGTTCTTGGATTCCTCGCCGCCGGGAATAATCTGCGGCGCACCTGCCAGACAAATCCGATCCGCGTTGGCCGCGAAATACCGCTCGATCCGCCGCAGAAACCCCGCGGTCGTATCGCTGACACCATCGTCGACGAAAACCAGCGCCCGCGCCGGCCCGTCCGCCTGCGGCGCCATGACGTCGCGCAGCACCATGTTGCCGTTGCCGAACGCGTCGCGCGTAAATCGCAGCCGGTGTTGATAATCGACCGAAAAATCGGCGTCTTGATTCAAAGTTGCCTCTCAGAACCTGTCGTCGCGGGTCACACATGGAGCCGCAACCGTACGGGAGCGGTTGCGTCGGTAGACGCTCGTCATTGGCGACAAGCGCTTCCTGACCGTCGTCGCTCGGTCGACTGTCGCAAGCCATTCCCGCTTCATTCCAGCTTGCGACGGAGCCCAAACGCTAATCCGCGGCGAAGATTCGCCGCCCCCGCGTCGCCGCCGCTCGTCTGAGGACTCGCACGTTAATAGTATATGGGACTGGGCGCGGGAATTCACGTATTGGAACGGAGTAAACACGCATGTCGACCGATCAAACGGCTCAGCCGACCCTGCCGGCAAAGATGCCGGACGACTGGCGCCTCGATCGCGACCTCCCACGTCCGCAGTGCCGCTACATCCCGTGGACGCTCCACACGTCGCGCTGTCCCGAATGGGCTGGTGTTTCGTTGGCAGGCGATCCTCCACGTCGGCGGCGCGCGCTGTGGAATCGCTGCGCAAATGGGATGCTGCTTTCACCCGAACTGCCGTCTCGCGCGCCCGTTAGTTCTGGTTCTGCGAGGTGGTATCACGGCGCGACTGGCCCGAGCCAGCGAGGCGCGTAAGCGCTACTGTGGAAAGGAGGAACCCCGTTCATGGCCGGCCCGGAGCGGACCCGCTCGATCGCCCACCGGCAGAAACGCACGGACTTCAGCGGCTTCTCACCGGCGTCGCCCTCGGCCTGACCTTGCCCGCTTGCACCCTTGTTCCCCAAGCGATAGGATGCAGTATTGGAGGTGGGGCGATGAAGAACATTTCACCCAGCTCAGTCCTTTTTTGGACCGCCTCAATCGTCGTCCTCGTGTGGGTTTGGGGTGTTTGGAGTCCCGGTCCGTCATGCCGCCAATTCCAACCCCGGTTCATGCCGCACGGCTGCGTGCCGCGCGTGCATACAAGCCCGTGGCGGCCACAATAACTCGGTCGGTGAGGCGGGAAGCACCTCAATGGTGATTTGAAGGCCGTCGGTCACGATGAATTGAAGGCGACGACGCAACGGGCCTATCAACTTGGGACGATTGTCCGGCCGCCCTTTTTTCATGTGCATGGCAAGCCGAGTGCCAAAAGCGCTTGCGCCGCGCTTGCGCCTTGGATGGCGCTTACTGGGTGTCCACTGGCATTCTACGGACGCCGTGCTACAATGTCGCTTGGGCTCGTAAGTGCTTGGCGGGCAACGAGAAACGCTTGTATTGCAGCACTTTCGGGACTCGGCGGCTGTGGCGGAACTGGCAGACGCGCTAGGTTCAGGTCCTACAGCGCATTTCGGCGTTTCGCGCTACTATACAAGCTCCAATCGCACGTCCACTGGATAGCGCTTGCGCCGCTCTTGGGTAGCCGGGCCGGTTTGGGTCGCTTGCTCGCTTGCCGGACTGCCGGCCAAGACAATCGAGCAGGCGGAGCGATCGCCGCAGCACACGACCCGAAAAGCGGCGTTTCGGGGGCTGACCTCGGGGCGCTCGTCTCCAACCTAACTCCCGCCGAACGAGCACAGCTCATCGAACTCTTGAAGGGCTCCGGCGTGTGACCGGGCCCGCGGCCAGTCTGCGCGCTGCCGGCGGCGCGGGCTGGTCCATCCCAAGCAACGACGCCGGCGAAGAAGGAGCCGTCATGGCTGACGTAACAATCGAACGGATCGAGTTCAACGAGAAGGCGGTCGCCGATCAGGCGGCCGAACAGGGCGGCGAACGCCTGCGCGTCATCGTGATGACCGACTATGAGTCGGACACCGGCGACACCGTGTTCGACACGGGCATCGACGGCAAGCCCGGCACGGCCAAGCGCTTCGCCAAGTTGGTGAGCGACTTCGTCGAGTCGGTCGCGAGCGACGCGGCGGCGCAGCCCACGGGCTGAGCGTCACGGCGGGCACGTGCTCGAGCGAGTACGTGCTCACCATTGATTCGCGCGGCGGGAGCTCCGGCGGCCGGGCCAGGAAACCGAACCACGCCCCCCGGCGGGTGCGAGTTGGGACCCCTATATGTACCCTTCCTCCGCCACGCCGGAAAACGCTATTGCACCACGAGCACTTTCAACGACAACGCGGTATTGGCGTTTCACATCGAGTGTCCCCGATATTTGAGCTAGCAGCGTATGCCGGAGAGCGGCGCTATCGAATCCGCGACGTGAACGATGGGCATCCTGTGCCGCCGGTGCGTCGGGTGGCTCGCGCCAAGACGGGCGCGGCTGGCATTGGTCGCGACGATGTGATTGCCTGCCGGTACGGTTACGTCAGCGAGTACGGGGCCAACAAGGTCGGCTGGTATCTGACAAGCGCGGGTACGAGCAATCGAGCGATGACCTCCAAGGTGCCGAAGCTGGAGGCGATTGGCGGCGAGGTGACGCAGGTGGGTGATTACGAGGCGGCCGGCTGGGCGCCGGAGCGCCGCATCGACGTCGTGCTGAAGATTCTCGGCGCGGTCAAACTTCGGTAGTGGGTCAGTTTGATTATAGGACGTGAAATACCGGGATAGTTGCAGCCCCTCGTGTTACGTGCTAAACTACCTTGGTGAGTTCTGGACCCTTGGCAGGAGCCCCCACCAATGGACGATCTTCGCGGTGGCTGATTCGCGCAAACGCGTTCGGAAGCGCCCGGCCGATATCAACCGGCTTGCGGCGTCAATCGTCCAAGACGCCGTTTCAGAGGCGACAGAGGACGCCGACCCGCGTGGCCGCGCTGGCGGGATAGTCGGTGGGCGTGCGAGAGCCGACAAGCTCACGAGCGAACAGCGGCGCGAGATCGCGAAAAAGGCAGCACGCGCACGCTGGAATCGCTGACACAAAGACGCAAGCCGAAATGTCCGATACAAATGAGGGAGTTCCGCGTATCCTGTTTCCGGACCACGCTGACTGGCCGTGGATTCGAGGCGTCTCCCATAGTGATTGCCGTGCGATTATTCGACGTTATCATCGTGGCGACAACACGATCACCGCGTTTCGCTGGGGGGCGGACAAGGACCGGCTTTCGTTATCGGGGCTTGCTGCGGGAAAAATCATCAATGTTCAGGTGCATTTAACAGAGGACGACCAAGGACCGGTTTATATAGTTCAGGCTGCCGGAGAGGGATAGAATTCGGCGAGAAAGGGCGGTGTAGCTGTGAGCGTCAAACAGCCCCCAACGGCTCGCAAGCGAGCACGACCACGATCGCGTGCGAGGAGAGTGCTTTCCACGAAGGTTTCTGCGCTTCACTACGGCGGAGAAATACACTCGATCTACGTGATCTTTCAGTCCGGCCAAAAGGCGACTGAGACAGTCGAGTTTCGTGGAGATTCGATGGTCTTGATCGACAAGGGGCGCGATGGTTATCCGGTCGCAACACAAGTTATTTTCGGGAAAGGACTTAAGAGGAGCCAGTTGCCGCGTCGCAGATCGGTGCCAGACCCCGATATCGACTTTGAAAACCTGATGTTGTGGTTGTTCTTCAAATCTACCGAGATGCTCCGTTTCAATGAGGCGCGTCAGCAACGTCGAGGGAACGAGCTTATCCAGGAAGCGCTCGGCCTTGTGTCTGCCATCCCGGCGAACCAAGTGGAGTTCGTTGCGGCGGGGTAAATACTGACCAAAAATGCTTGACAAACCGCGATTCGTCAAGCATAATAGTCAGTATGAACAGGCTCGATACTGAGAAGCGGACACGAATCCTCGCGGCCTTGGTTGAGGGAAACAGCATCCGGGCGACCGGCCGGATGGTCGGAGTGTCTAAGAACACCGTTACGAAGCTGCTGGCTGGTGTCGGGGCTGCCTGTCAGGTGTACCACGATAAGGCGGTTTGCGGCCTCACGTGCAAACGGCTCCAGTGCGACGAAATCTGGGCGTTCTGCTATTCCAAGCAAAAGAACGTACCCGCCGGGCACGAAGGCGAATACGGCTACGGCGACGTGTGGACGTGGACCGCCATTGATTCGGACACGAAGCTGATTGCGTCCTATTGGATCGGGGTGCGGACGCCGACAGACGCTCGCGAATTCATGCTTGATCTGGCCGGGCGGATCATCAATCTCGCCCAACTCACGACAGACGGGCTCGGCGCCTATCCGGACGCCGTGTATGAGGCGTTTGGCTCCCACGTGGACTACGCCCAGCTCATCAAGACGTACTCGGCCGAACGTGCGGGAGCAGCCCGG
Source organism: Planctomycetota bacterium (assembly GCA_022574815.1). Classification (GTDB taxonomy): domain Bacteria; phylum Planctomycetota; class Phycisphaerae; order UBA1845; family Fen-1342; genus JACZRH01. The sequence continues at coordinate 32,137 of JACZRH010000012.1, forward strand.
TACAGCCCCGCGAAGTGCACGGGCGCCCGCAAGCAGCACGTCATCAGCTGCCCGGAACCACAGCATATTTCGACCAGCCACGTTGAGCGACAGAACCTCACAATGCGAATGTCGATGCGACGATTCACGCGGCTGACAAACGCATTCTCAAAGAAGGTTGAGAACTTGGAGCACGCCGTCGCGCTGCACTTTATGCACTACAATTTCTGCCGGAAGCACCAAACGCTCGGCACGACCCCGGCCGTTGCGGCTGGAATCGCGGATCGGGCTTGGACGTTGGCCGACCTGATCGGACTGCTCGAAAAAATCGAGGATTCAAACTGACCCACTACCCAAACTTCCGCCGGTGCCGAAGCGGTGGACACCCTGCCTAGCTTAAATCTTAGTCTTTCAGGTTGCGCACGGCGTACATCGGGGCTACTTAGCCATCCACGGCATCTTCGGCTACTTCTGCGCCCAGGTGAATTCGACTGAGCTCTGCGTCGAGCATACCGCAGTACTTACTCCCGGTGCGAAAGTTGTACGGAACCTGAACATCGGGGACCGCGAAGAAGTTGGGGTCGAGGCCGGCGAAACCAACCGGTCACGTGTCGGCTTCCCGATCGGCGCTGCGCCCGGATGTGTTGCTAGCCGGGACTCGACGGCCCAGCGCCCACAGACCGATCAGGGCCAGTAGGGCGTGATTGGCGAACAGCAGGGGCGCAAAGACGGGTGCTCCGAAGATGAAGTTGTCGACCATGTTGGCGGAAGGTCCATGCAGGTTGGCGGACGAGTGCAGCACGAACCCGATGATGGCGATCACCATCTCCGAGAGCATGACACCCGCACACCATTGAATGAATCGACGACACGGCTGCAGAAACGCGGCCGTTACGAGAAAGCCGATGCCGATGGCCGCAAAGATCA
>JACZRH010000228.1 GCA_022574815.1 Planctomycetota bacterium
GCCTCGCCGCAGCCCTTGATGCCGAGGGGATTGGTGACGCACGGGACGTTGTGGGTCGAGAAATCGATGCTCACCAGATCGTCGGCGCGGGGCATGGCGTAGTCCAGCCACGAGCCGGTGATGAGCTGGCCGTCGTCGTCGTAGACCGTGCGCTCCAGCATGATCTGGCCGATGCCCTGGGCGATGCCGCCATGCACCTGGCCCGCGACGATGGGCGGGTTGATCATCACCCCGAAATCGTCGACCACGGTGTAGCGCAATATGTCGGTCGCGCCGGTCTCGGGGTCGATCTCCACCTCGCAGACATGGCAGCCGTTGGGGAAGGATGCGGGGCTCGTGGCGTGGGTGGCCTTGGTGTCGAGGGTCCGCGGCACGCCATCGGGCAGATCGTCGCGCCCGCGCAGCGCCGCCGCCAGCTCCATGATGCCGATGGCGCGGTCGGTGCCGGCGACACTGAACCTGCCGCCGCCGGTCCCGACGGTGAACACGATGTCCTCCGTGGCGGTTTCCAGCACATGGGCGGCGGCGGCACGGCCGGTCTCGATGATCGCCGCGCTGCAATCGATGATCGCGTTGCCGGTGCCGAGCAGGGATTTCGAGCCGCCGGAACCGGAGGCGCCCGGGCTCATGGCATCGGAGTCGTCCTGGATGAGCCGGACCGCCTCGAACGGCACGCCGAGGCGGCCGCACAATATCTGGGCGAACGGGGTCGCGTGTCCGGTGCCGAGATCGCGGGTGCCGGTGATCAGGCTCACCGTGCCGTCGGCCTCGAAGCGGATATCGGCGAGCTCGCCGGCGGGTGCCGTGTTCTCGAGATAGCACGAGATTCCGATTCCGCGCAGCCGGAAGCGGGCGGTGGCGGTGGCCCGGCGCGCCTCGAAGCCCGCCCAGTCGGACTTCTCCAGCGCCTCGTCGAGGATCGCTTCGAACTCGCCGGAATCGTATGTCTGCCCGTTCGGGGCCTGCCACGGGAAGGCGTCGGGGGGGATCAGATTGCGGCGGCGCAACTCGACGCGGTCGATTCCGGTCTCCCGCGCCGCCTGGTCGATGAGGCGCTCGAGGATGTACTTGGATTCGGGCCGCCCGGCGCCGCGGTAGGGGTCCGTCCCGCTCGTAGGTCGCTTCGTACAGTCGTGCAGCACGCTCTCCAAGCCCCGCCCGCGGGCGTACGGCCGGGGCGACGCTCGGGTTCCCGTTCCAGGCCTGTTTGCCAGCGTCGGCGTCGTGGCGCTATCATGCCGCGTGGTCTGTTCCGTGGGTGAGTTCCCGGCGCGAAACCCCTCATGCTCGTTCGTCACGATCGTCCCCGCGACCTGAAGTGGTTCTTGGCCGGTCCGATGTTCTTCGGCGACCTGGGCACCAGCCGCCTCTACGTGCTCGGGCTGGCTTTTTTCTACGCCGGGATGGCGGCGCCGTATTTCGTCGCCGCCGTCTGCGGGCTCGTCTTCGTCGTCGGCTGGGCCTACACGGTCATCTGCCGTGTCAATCCGGACGGGGGCGGCGTGTACACGTCCGGGCGTTTGCTGCACCCGACCCTGGGCGCCGTGGGGGCGATCCTGCTGTTCGCCAACTACGTCGTGACGGCGGCGATTTCGAGCTACGAGGCGATCATTTATATCGGGGCCCCGTTCGGGATGGATCGCGGATTGGCACCGTGACTCGCCGTCGCAGCGATGCTGTTCATCGGGCTGCTGAACTACGTCGGTCCGCGGCGTGCGGGGACGTTCGCGCTGATCGTCGCGGTCGCGTCCGTGGGCATCACCGCACTGCTCGCTGCCCTGATCGCCGGGCACATCCCCGACGGTTGGCGTGCGATCCAGGCCCCGAGCGGGGGCGGCGGGCGGATTTGGCTGAACCTGGTCGCGGTCGTGCTGGCGCTGTCCGGGGTCGAGTCGATCGCGAACATGACCGGGATCATGGTCGAGCCGGTGAAGCGCACCGCTCGGCTCGCGATCTGGCCGGTCGTGATCGAAGTGGTCGTGCTGAACCTGCTACTGGTGGTGGCCGTGTGCAGCCTCGGCGATTTGCCCGACTCGGGAGGGATCGCGGACAAATCGCCCGAGCAGCTCACGGCCCGCGAGCACGACCTGACCGAGCGCGTGCTGCACGTTCTGGCGGTGGAATACGTGGGCGAGTCGTTCGCCGCGGTCGCCAGCATTGTGTTCGGGTTGTTGCTGCTCTCGGCGGCCAATACTGCGGTGATCGGCATGATCAGCATTCAGTATTCGATGAGCCGCGACGCCGAGCTGCCCGAGCATTTTTCGCGCATCAACCAATATGGCGTGCCGTGGCTCCCGTTGATCGCGGCCTGCGTGCTGCCGGCGGTGGTGACGCTCATCGCACAAGACGTTCTGACGCTTGCGAAGCTGTACGCGATCGGCGTGGTGGGCGCGATCTTCATCAACCTCGCATCCTGCGCGTACAACCGCAAACTCGACATTCGCCGAATCGAGCGGCTGGGCATGTGGGTGATTGGAGCCGTCATGGCCGCGATCTGGATCACGATCGCGGTGACGAACGTTTCGGCGTCACTGTTCCTGGTCGTGATGTTGTCCGGGGGTATGGCTCTGCGCTCGCTCGCCAAGCTGGTACCGAAGCCGGTGCCGGTTCCCGAGGCCGTCGAAGGGGCGGCGGCACTGGCCGCGCCGCCGGCGGAACTGGGCGAGTTGCTGCGTTTCGACCCGTCCAAGGGCCGCGTGCTGGTCGCCAGCCGCGGAAACCTGAAGCTGCTGCGATTCGCGTTTGAAGAAGCGCGGCAGCGCGGCGGGTCGAACGTGTTCGTGCTGTTCGTGCGCGACATCGCGATTGCGTATCCGGGACAGGAGCGGCCGATGACGCCCGAGGAAGACCAGGAGGCGACCGCACTCTTTCGTCACGCCGAGCAGATGGCGCGCGAATTTCAAGTCCCGCTGCAGCCGGCGTATTGCGTCAGTCCGGTGCCGGCGGATGTCATTCTGGATTTTGCGGCCACGTACGCGGTGGACCTGGTGATTCTGGGGGTCTCGCGACGGGCCGGGTTGTTGCGGGCGCTGCGGGGTGACGTGATTGCCGGCGTCGCCGACAATCTGCCGGCCGAGTCGACGTTGCTGATTCACGCGTAGCAACGTCTCCGGTCCAGCGAACACCCGGCCGTACCTACCGTGCTCTTGTCAGCCGGGCGGGCAGGACAAAGGCCGCGCACAAAAAAGCGTGCTTACGCGGCACTCTTCCGCCGGAGGAACCGGACCGCCTTCGCGGGTCGGTCCGGCCGATTCCTTACGAAACGCGCTGTTTCCGCGCGAAAAGTGCCGCGTAAGCTGCCGCTGATTTCCGAAATAGAGCCGAGAGAAAGACCCGTCTGACGCCGCGACTGTTCTTTTAGCCCCGCCGGGCCGGGATGGCGCCGGCGGGTGTTGTGGCGCAACATGTTCCGCGAGGTCCGAGCGGCGGACAGGCCGGCAGCGCTCGCTCTCGAGCGTCGGCGTCGCGGAGTCGAAGGTCGCTTTTGGTCAGGGGGTCGATTCGCATCGGGCTACTACTTCTTCTTCTTAGCCTTCTTCTTGGTGGCCTTCTTCTTGGTGGCCTTCTTCTTGGTGGCCTTCTTCTTAGCCTTCTTCTTGGTGGCCTTCTTCTTCTTGGTGGCCTTCTTCTTGGTCGCCTTCTTCTTGGCGGCCTTCTTCTTCTTAGCCATAAGCTACCTCACAAAAAGGACTCGAAAACCATCACGCCACGAAGGGCGTTTCCACGTGATCGTCGAAGCGGACGCTGACGCGCTTGCTCACGCCGGGGTCTTCCATCGTGATACCGTACAAGACATCGGCGCTCTGCATCGTCCGCTTGTTGTGCGTGATGATAACAAATTGCGAATGCACAAGAAACTCCTGAACGACTAAATTAAAACGATCCACGTTCGATTCGTCCAGGGCCGCGTCGACCTCGTCGAGCACGGCGAACGGCGCCGGCTTGCTCTTGAACACGGCCAACAGGAGCGAGACCGCGGCCAACGTCTTCTCTCCGCCGGACAGGAGCGAGATCGGCTGCGGCTCCTTGCCCGGCGGGCGCGCGATGATCTCGATCCCGCACTCGAGCGGATCGTTCGGATCCTCGAGTATGATATCGGCCTTCCCGCCGCCGAAAAGTTTGCGAAAAAGGTCTTGAAAGTGCTCGCGAATCTGCTCGAAACGCTCGCTGAAGCGCACCCGCGATTCGCGGTTCAACTCTTCGATCAACGCTTCGAGCCGCTCGATCGACGTGACCAGGTCGTCGCGCTGCGCGACGAGATTGTCGTAGCGCGGCGTCAGCTCTCCGAGCTCGGTGATCGCGTCGAGGTTGACGTTGCCGAGACGCTCGATCTTCCGGCGCAGCTCTTCAATTTCCTGCCGGACGGCGTCCCAATCGCGCTCGCCGTGCTCGTACGAGCCGTAGAGCTCGGGCAGGTCGATGGACAACTCGTCGTTGACCCGCGTGATCAGATTCTCGCGGCGCACCTCGATCTCGCGCAGCTCGACCTCGCGCTCGCGCAGCGACGCGTCAAGCTCTTTGATCGCCGCGTGCAACTCGCGCGCCGCCCCCCCGCACGCTTCGAGCTGTTGCCGCGTGTCCTGGCGAGTCTGGCGGACTTGCAGGATTTGCGACTGGCGCCGCTCGCACTCCTCGGCGACGGCGGCCAGTCTGTGGCGCGCGTCGCGCAGCTCGCTTTCGGCCTGCTCGATGCGTCGGACGGCCTGGTCGGCCTCTTGCGCGGCGCGGGCGCGTTCGGCCTCGAGCGATTCGAGCCGCGCTTCAAGGTCGGCGACCGCCTCCTCGCCGGCGGCACGCTTCTCGGCAGTGCGGCCCATGTCGACCAGCGCGTCCGTCAGCTCGCGCGCCAGCCGCCCCACCGCGGCGCCGAGCTCGGCCAGTTCGCGCTCGAGCGCGTCGATTTGCGACTCATGTTCTTGTTGGGCCTTCTCGACCTCTTCGTTGCGAGCGGCGAGCTCGGCGACCCGCGTCTCGACTTCGCCCAGCCCGCTGCGCGCCGTGGAGAGCTCGCCCGCGATCGCCAGCCCCTCGCGCTCGATCCGCGTTGCCTCGTCCTCGGCCCGCGCGAGCTGGGTGCGCGCGTCCGCGTGCTGTTTCTGAAGATGGGCGATCTGCTCGAGCAGCGCCGCGCGCGACAAAGTGACGTCGGACCGTGCGGCCTCGAGCACCGAGCGCCGCCGCGCGGCGCGTTCGAGCTGCGTCTCGATCTCGTCGCGCTCGATCCCGAGTCGGCGAATCTCGGCCTTTCGGCTGATCAGGCCGGCGTCGCCCTTCGAAGCGCCGGCCGTCAACCGCCCGTCACTGCCGATGCCGTAGCCGTCGAGCGTGACAAACGTGTAGCTTTCAGGCGCGTCACTCGAGAGCGCCAGGGCGCGCTCGAGCGTGTCGACCACGATCACCCGACCGAGCAGGTGGTCGGCGAGCGGGCGAAACTCGTCGTCGCAGGTCACCCAGTCGGCGGCGCAGGCGATGAAGCCGCCGGCCTTCGCGTAGGAGACGCGGGCCGACGCGCTGATCAGCCGATCGAGAGCCGCCACCCGCACGGGGCCCGTCGCGCCGCCACGGCGCTCGAGCTGGGCGAGAAAGGCATAGGTGTCGCGCACGACGATGTGGTTCTCGAAGGTGGCGAGCACGGATTGAAGACAGGCGACGCGGGCGTCGTCGATTCGGAGCAGGTCGGCCACCAGTGCGACGACGCCGCCGGCCGACGCCTCGTCCTCGCGCCAAGCGAGGACCGCCTGCGTGCCGGCGTCGACGCCCTCGTGGCGGCGTTCCAGGTCCTCGAGCAGGTCGATTCGCGACGCGACGGCGCTGCGGGCTTCCTTCTGCTCACCGATCCGGCGCTCGAGTTGCTCGGCCTCCCGCTGGAGAGCTTCGAGCCGGGCGTCGACGCCGCGCATCTCGGCGGCGCGTGCGTCGGCATCGCGGTCGAGCGTCGCGGCGCGCGCGGTCAGCTCGTCGCGCCGCGCTTGGGTGCTCGCGGTCTCGACGGCGAGGGCCTGTTGCCGCTCGGTCAGGCGCTGCGTTTGCCCGGTCAGCCGGGTGCGTTGTTGTTCGAGGTTTTCGTGCTCGCTGCGCAGTAGCGCCGACTGGCGCACGGCGTCGAACGCCGCGGTCCGGGCGCGATCGAGCGCGGAGCGCGACCCGTCACAGCGCTGATCGGCTTGCTCCTTCGACTCTTTCAGCCGGGAGATTTGCTCGTTCTTTTTCTCGGCGTCGTCGGCGAGCTCGCGCAGGGCGTCACGCTCGGCCGCGATGCGATCTTGCAGATCCGCGAGGCGTTCGTCGGTCTCGCCGGCTTGGGCGCGGCACTGATCGCGGCGTGCTGCCAGCTCGATCAAACGCCGCTCGCCTTGCGTGATGCGCTCGGCCAGCGCGCTCGCTTCGGTCCGGCGCGAAACGAGCTCGGCTTCTTCGGTCTGAATGCGTTCGTCGGTTTCCTGGAGCGCGTGTTCGAGCTCGGCGGCCTCGGAGTCGCGCGCGGCCAGCTCGGAGCGTTGCTCGAGCAGCCGGTCGGAAAGCCCCACGACCTGCGCCTTGGCCGCCGCGAGCGCCGTCTCCAGCTCGTGGAATTCGGCGAGCGAGAACGACGACCGCAACTCGCGCAGGCGCTGGTCGTATTCCTGGAATCGCCGCGCCTTTCCGGCCGCGAGTTTCACACTGCGCAAGCGACGTTCGAGTTCGTCGATCACGTCGGCGAGCCGCAACAGGTTGTTCCGGGAGCGCTCCAGTTTGCGCTCGGCCTCGTTGCGGCGCACTTTGTAGCGGCTGATTCCGGCGGCTTCCTCGAAGATCTCGCGGCGTTCAATCGGGCCGGCCTGGAGGAGCTGATCGACGCGGCCCTGCTCGATGATGCTATACGCGCAGACGCCGATGCCGGTATCGAGAAACAGGTTGCGGATGTCCTTTCGGCGGACAACTTTGCCGTTGAGGCGGTACTCGCTGTCGCCGTTGCGATAGAGCACTCGGCCGACGACGACGTCTTTTTCGTCGCAGGGCAGGCGTCCGTCGGCGTTTTCGAACTCGAGCTGGACCTCGGCGAAGTTGAGTGGCTTTCGGGAGCGTGAGCCGGCGAAGATGACGTCGGCCATTTTGGAGCCGCGCAGGCTGTGAGCGGACTGCTCGCCGAGCACCCAGCGCAGCGCGTCGAGCAGGTTGCTTTTGCCGCAGCCGTTCGGCCCGACGACGCAGGTCACGCCGGCGCCGAACTCGAACTCGGTGCGGTCGGCGAAGCTCTTGAAACCGTGCAGGATAATTCGTTTGAGCAACACGTTATGGAACCTGTGCGCAAGATGAATGGCGCGCGAGTGGCCAAACAGGGCCGAAACCACCAGATATTGTAGCACTAAACTAAGCTAGCACAAGTAGTTCTCGCGTGCAAGCGGCGCGCGCGGGCGGCTGAGATTGGGCCGGCATTCGCGAGGCGGCCCTGCAACCGCTCGCGCGCCACATGAAAAACGAATTTCGGCGGGAATAAGACGTGCTTGGCCGTTGGAGCAGCACTTTGAGGAAAGCGAGGTCGGGCCCGATTCGCTAGCCGATTGGCAGCAAAGAAGTTATGGGCCGTGGATCCGAGGGGCGCGGCGGCGGCGGACGGGGGACGGGCGGACGATTCGAGCGGAAAACTCGACCGATTTTCGAAAAATCGGACAGTTTAACTTGCATTTCGATTCCCAGACGGATATACATGAAAGTCGTGAGAGTGAGGGTGAGCGGCAGCCACCTCGGTTAATGGTCCTTAGGAGGCGGGAAGCACCTCCGCTGGTCAAAATCTTTGTTGAAGGAGAGTTGTCTCATGAAACAACTACTTTGTGTACTGGCAGGGGTCGCTTTGCTCGCTACCCCCGCGCTCGCGCAGGACTCGGCCTTCCGGCTGTACCTCGCAACGGAAGGCGTCGACGGCAACAACCCGCTCGGCGGGATTACGCCGGCTCAGGGGAATCCCGTCGTTGGGCCGGGGTCCACCCGGCTTTACGTTTGGGGCCAGGTCAT
>JACZRH010000229.1 GCA_022574815.1 Planctomycetota bacterium
TCTCCTGGAAGCGACAAGCCATGCCCGTGCTGGTCCCGAGCACGATCTGGTCGTCGCCGTCGGTGAGCGCGACGCGGATGAGCGAATCGTCGGGGTCGAGCGTGATCGCCAGGATCCCGCTGGGCCGCGGGCGCGAGAAGGCCGACAGCGGGGTCTTCTTCACGATGCCCTTTTCGGTGGTGTAGAAGACGAATTTCTCCTCGAAGCGCTTGACGGACAGGACGGCCATGTGCCGCTCGTTGGGCTGCATCTGGACGATGTTCGCCAGCGCTCGCCCGCGGCTGGTGCGCAACATGCTGGGGACGCTGTAGACCCGCAGCCAGTAGACCCGCCCGCGGTTGGTGAAGATCAGCAGATAGTCGTGCGTGGAGGCGACCCGCATGTGCTCGATGAAGTCGCCGTCCTTGTTGTCGGTCCCGCGCACGCCGCGCCCGCCGCGGCCCTGCGTGCGAAACGTGTCGATGCCGACCCGCTTGACGTAGCCCTCGTGCGAGACGGTGACGATTACGTCTTCCTGTTCGATGAGCTGCTCGAGCTCGACGTCCTCGACCGAGCCGGCGATGCGCGTGCGGCGCGGCTCGGCGAACTTCTCCTTCAGCTCGCGCATGTCCTCGGCGACGATGTCGAGCACCCGCCGCTCGTCGCTGAGAATCAGCTCGTAGTCCGCGATCTGCTCGACCAGCTTGGCGTATTCCTCTGCGAGATGCTCGATCTCGAGCCCCGTCAGCCGCCGAAGCTGCATGGACAGGATTGCGTCGGCCTGCGTGCGCGTCAGGTGCTGGTCCGCGGACGAGACGCGCTGCGCGAAGGCCTCCGGCAGCAGCCGCCACACCGTGGCCTGTTCGCTCAGCCGCAGCTCTTTGGCCATCAGCCGCTCGCGGGCCGCGTCGACATCGGGCGATTCCTTAATGAGCTGGATGATCCCGTCGATGTCGGCGATCGCGAGGATGAGCCCCTCGAGCACGTGGGCCCGCTGCCGCGCTTTGCGCAGCAGGAACGCCGTCCGCCGCCGAATGACGACGACGCGATGCAAGACGAATTTGTCGATGAGCTGCCGCAGGCCGAGCGCCTTGGGCACGCGATCGACCAGCACGATGTTCATCGCGTGAATGTTCGATTGCAGCGGCGTGTATTTCCAAAGCTGGTTGATGACCACGTCGGGATTGGCGTCCTTCTTGAGCGTGATGACCAGCCGCACCAGGCGCTTGCGGCCGGACTCGTCGCGCAGGTCGTCGATGCCCTTGATCGTGCCGGCCTGGACGGCGTCGAGAATGCGGTCCTTGATGGTCGGCAGCAGCACGCCGTAGGGGATTTCGTCCACGACGATCATCGTACGGCCGCTCTTGGTCTCTTCCGTGTGGAGCACTCCACGGACGGCCATGGACCCGCGGCCGGTCTCGAAAGCCGTGTGAATCCCCTGGCTGCCGCAGATCACACCGCCGGTCGGGAAGTCCGGGCCGGAAACGATCTTCATCAGATCCGGGATGGCAATATCGGGCGCGTCGATGGTTGCGATGACGGCGTCACAGATTTCGCCGAGATTGTGCGGCAACAGCCGGGTGGCCATGCCGACGGCAATGCCCTCGCTGCCGTTGACCAGCAGGTTGGGGAACTTGCTTGGGAGGACGACCGGCTCGCGGCGCGTACCGTCGTAGTTCTCTTCGAAGTCAACCGTGTCCTTGTCGATGTCGTCGAGCATTTCCTCGGCCGGTCCGGCCAGCCGCGCTTCGGTGTATCGCATGGCGGCGGGGGGGTCGCCGTCGATGCTGCCGAAGTTGCCCTGCGGGTCGATCAGCAGGTGGCGCATGCTCCAGTTCTGGCCCATGCGAACCAGCGTGGGGTAGATGACGCCTTCGCCGTGCGGGTGATAGTTGCCGCTCGTATCGCCGCAGATCTTCGCGCACTTGCGGTGCTTGGCCCGCGGGTGGAGCTTGAGGTCGTTCATCGCGACGAGAATGCGGCGTTGCGAGGGCTTGAGCCCGTCGCGCACGTCGGGCAGCGCGCGAGCCATGATCACGCTCATGGCGTACGTGAGATACGACTCCTGCATCTCGCGCGCGATGGGAACCAGGGTCACGTCGGCCGCGGGAACGTCGCTCATCGAGACTCCGAATCGTTGCCCGGCGGCGCTGCACCGCCGGGGGCCTTGCGGGCTTGCGCCGCGCCGATTTCAACGGGGAGAAGGGGCCTGCCCAGCAGGTCGAACGGCCTCTTCCGACGCGCCGAATTGTAGCTGATTTGACGTGGCTTGGCGCGTCCGCGCGGGCGGCGTTTCGCGGCCCGGCGTGGCCCGAGAAGCCCGAAAAACCCATCCAAAGATCGGATTGTGGGAGCGTCGGCCGGGGCTCTAAGATGGCATAGACCGGGACGAGGGAAACGGCCGCAAATCGCGGCGGCGCGGCTCAGCTCTCGGACGTATCGATCGGCCGACCGGTCCCGTCGTGCGGCGGGGCCACGTGGCCTTTGTGAGCGGCGGCGATGGCCGCCCGGTTTGGGAGATCGGTCTTGGTCAGGATGCGATGCACGTGGTCCTTGACGGTGGCCAGTGCGATGTGCAGCCGGCGGGCGATTTGCTTGTTGCTCAATCCGTCGGCCAGCAGGGCCGCGATCTCTGCTTCCCGCTTCGAAAGACCGGCCAGAACTTCGGCCGGCCGGCCGGCTGCGGCGCGAAGCACGACCATGGGCTGGCCCAGCTCGCGCGAGGCCGCGAAATCGATCGTCACGCCGCCGTCCAGCCGCACGTCGCGAGCCAGGTCGACGAGCTTGGCCAGCGGAACCGCCCGCCCGTTGCCGTCGTGCATAGCCTTGACCAAGCCGCGCAAGCGGACGAGTGTTTCGCGATCCAAGGAAGGCTGGTGCCCGGCCAAAAATCGTCACTTCCGTGTTCATGGTAGTCGAAAGGGAAACTCCCATGACGGTGAAAGATGAAGACCCAAAAGTAGTCGAGGAGCTGTTCAAGGCCATGCAGGCCGGACCCGACGGCGAAGAGGCCCTGATGGCGCTCTTCCACGAAGACGCCGTGTTCACCGAACCTTTCAGCGGACAGCCGAAATCACACAATGGAAAGGCGGAAATCCGCGCCAGCTTTCAGGAGATGTGGCACGCGCCCGGACCCGAACTCAACCTCGTGCTCGACCGCGTGGACCTCGAGGGTGACAACGTGCGGGCCGAGTGGACCTGCACATCCGACGCCTTTCCCACGCCGATGCGCGGCTACGATCTGTTCAGTTTGAAGGGCACCCGGATCAGTCGGCTGGAGGTGGTGGTGACCGAAATGCCGCCGATGGGCCCGCCCGAAGCGTGACGAAAAAGCGCCGAGAACGGCGTTGACAGGATGCTATCATTTCCCTAACATACCCGCCGAGCCGGGCCGCGGGCCCGGGGAACGGAAACGAATCGAGTTCTTAAATTCATGAGGAGAAACAAAATGAAGAAGCATGGCTGGATTCACGCTGGGCTGACGTTGGTGCTGATGATCGCGATACCTGGGTTCGCAGCGGGGCAGGAGAAGCAGGACCAGCCGTCGGAGGGCATGAGCCCGCAGGAGTCGGCGGAGATGGCGGCGTGGGAGAAGGCGGCCACGCCCGGCCCGAATCACGAGCTGTTGAGCGATTTCGTCGGCACGTGGGACACGAAGGTCCAAGTGTGGATGGGGCCGGACCCCGACCCGCAGGAATCCAGCGGCAAGTCCGAGAACCGCTGGGTGCTCGGCAAGCGCTACATCCACTCCATCTACAAAGGGGAAGTCATGGGCGGCCCCTTTCACGGGATCGGCTACACCGGTTACGACAATATCGAAAAGAAGTTCGTGGCCGTCTGGATGGACACGATGAGCACGCTGCTCATGGTCGAGAAAGGCGACTACGACCCATCCACGCGGACGTTTACGTACTATTCCGAATACAAGGACCCGATGGGAAACAAGGTGCTCGGCAAATCGCGCGTCCGCGTGCTCGGCAAGGACAAGCACGTCGTTACCATGTGGCACAAGAAGGGTGACGCCGACTACGAAAAGGCCCTGGAGATCACCTACACGCGCTCCAAATCCTCGGCCGAGACCGGCGACTCGCAGAAGAAAGAGATCGCCACCGCGAGTCCGTAGCGCGCCGGGTGATGCTCCGAAACAACTACCGAGCGCGAGATTTCTTGAACGCCGTCATTCCGAGCGCAGCAAGGTTTCTGGCTGTGCGTTCGGCCGCGGCGCCTTATTTGATGCCGTCGAACAGTCCGGGCTCGCGCGGGGGTGTCGCGATCGCGGCGAGGCGCGGAAACGTCCGTTGCAGCGTCTCGGGAACGAGCACTCGCCGGCCTTCCAGCATGGCCCGCAGCTCCAACGCATTGGCGACGCCCTGCCCGCGGTAGTGATTGTTCGCGAACACATATGCGTTCTCGGCACCTTCGCGAAGCCCGTTGATCCGCGCGATCCACTCGCGCAATTCGGCGTCACTGTAAAGATAGTTGTAGCGCTCATAGCCGGGGACGTTCTCGGCAAACCAGTTGGGCGCGTTGCGCCCGTGCAGCCGAACGTACGCGCTGCGGCCGAAGCGGTGTTGCGTCGGACCCAGGCAATTCCGCAGGCGCGGCTGATCAATGTTGCAGTAGCCCCCGGCGCGGCGCACGCACTCGAGCGCATCGGCCTGCTCCCACGACGTGTGCCGCACTTCGATAAAGCGGTCGAGATCCGCAAACGCCTCGCCGAGACGTTTTAACCAATCGGCGTTGGCGCTCGTGAAGCGGAACGACCAGGGGAACTGGATCAACAGCGGCCCCAGCCGATCGGCGTCGCGCACCGGCGAAATCCCGTCGATGTAAGCCGCGACATCGCGCGGCGACGGAAACTCGTCCCGCTCGTGTGTGAAGATCCGCGTGAGCTTGAACGCGAATCGAAAGTCCGCCGGAACCTGAGGAATCCAAGCGGCGGTCATTTCGGCCGTCGGAACACGGTAGAAGCTCGAATTGACCTCGACGGCGTTGAAGTGCCGCGCGATGAACGCCAGGGGCTTGAAGCCGCGTGGCTTGGGCGCGGGGTAGACCGTGCCGTGCCAGTCCGGATAGCTCCACCCGGATGGGCCGATCCAGACCTTGGCCTGCGAACGAGAATCCATGAGCCGGTCTGTACCGCAGCGCCCGGCTCGCGGCAACCCGCGGGTCTTCTGCGCACGGCCGGCGTCGGCGCTGTCCAGAACGGGTCAATGCGGAGCTGATTCGTCGCGAATCTCACGGCTTTTGACACAAATTCGATTGAGTCGGCGGACCGGCCGATCTAAGATTGTCAGGAACACCGGGTCGAGCCCGGCGTCCAAGAGGTGTGCAGATGTCCATCGTCGAAAAACAAGTCGCACGAGCCCGAGCGCGGCTCACGACGAACGTCCTGTTGGAGCGCGCCGCGCAAGGCCTGCTGGTCGCGGCGGGTCTCTGGGCGCTGGTCTGGATCGTCGAGCGCATGTTCGTCTTCGGCCTGCCGCTCTGGCCCAGCGCCGCAGCCGCGGCGGGGCTGGCGGCCGTGATCACGGTCGTCGGCACGATCCTCTCGCGCGTCGACCGCGTGCAGGCCGCGGTGGCGATCGACCAGTCCGCCGGGCTGAAAGAGCGGCTGAGCACGGCGATGACCTGTGGCGCACAGAGCGCGCGCGACCCGTTTGCGCACGCCGCCGTCAGCGACGCCGAGAGAGTGGCGGCCAAGATCCACGTGCCGACCCACCTGCCTTACCGCGCCCCGCGCTTGTGGCCCTGGTCGATGGCCACGGTGTTGACGGCGGTGCTGATCGGTCTTTTCCTGCAACCGCTGCACCTGTTCGCGAATGTCGATCCGGCCGACCCCGAGAAGCTCCGCAAGGACCGCGAGGAGAAAAGGCAGCTCACGATCGAAGTCAACAAGCGGTTGAACAAGATTAACGAGATGGCCAAGAACAATCCGCGGCTCAACGACATCGCGTCCGATCCCGAGGCGTTGAAGATGCCGGATGAGCCGCTGGAGACGCCCGACGACGTTCGCCGCGAAGCGCTCAAGCGCATCGAAAAGATCGCCGACAAGTTTGGCAACAAAAGGGACTCCGACGAGATGAATGCGCTGAAGGAAATGAAGCGCATGCTCGCGAAACTCAACCCCCAGCAGGGCAAAGACCCCGGCTCGAAACTCTCGCAAGCTCTGGCGTCCGGCGATTTTCAAAAAGCCAAGCGCGCGCTGGACGAGATGAAGGAGCTGATGGATAAGGCCGCCAAGAGCAGCGACCCGAAGGATCGCCAGGCCGCGGCCGAGATGAAGAAACGGCTCGATACGCTCGCCGCCAAGCTCTCCAAGGCCGGCGACCAGAAGCAGCTTCAGAAGGATCTGGAGAAGAAGGCCGGCATGTCTGCCGAGGATGCGAAGAAGCTGCTCGAGCAGCTCGCCAAGATGGACCCCAAGGCCATGCAGAAGGAATTGCAGAAGCGGCTCGGCGATTCGGGCATGTCCCAGCAGCAGATCAAGAAAATGGCCCAGAAGATGGCCGCCAACAAGCAGGCCCAGCAGGCCCTCAAGAGCCTCGGCCAGTCGCTCGCCCAGTGTGCCGGGGCTATGCAACAAGAGGATGGCTCATCGAGCAGCGGGGGGGGCTCGTCGCTCGGCTCCTCGGCGATGGCCGACGCGGCGGGGCAGTTGTCCAACATGGAAATGGCCCAGCAGATGATGAACGAGCTCGAGGCCAGCCTCGCGGAACTCGATGATCTGCGCGATAGCGTCTGCGAGGGAACCGGCCTCGGCACGAAGCCCAGCGACAAGATCGGAAACCAGGGGCCGCAATACGGCCGCGCCTACGGCTCTCGGATCGGCAAGGAGCGCGCGGCGCATTCGTACAAGCCGACCAAGGTCAAGGCGCAGATTCGCGGCGGGCAGATCATCGCGCAGATGTACATTGACGGGCCGCAGATCAAAGGCGAAGCGCTCGCCGAGGCGACCGAGGCGCTCAACGCCTCCGAACGCGACGTGACCGATCCGATCGACCGCGACGACGTCCCGCGTCAATACGAGCGCGTCACGCGCGAGTACTTCGAACGGCTCGCGAATGTGATCGGGAAGAAGGTCAAGCCGAAGAGCGAGTCCAAACCGGACCCGAACCCCAAGGCGAAGAACCTACCGTAACCGGCTGTTGGGACAAGCACTTACGCGAATCTGACGCTGAAGGGCCGAAAGGCGGCGCTGCTTGTGGGCCCGAAAGCGCTGCATCCGGGCCGGATTCGGACGCGCTTGCGGCGCTTGTTACCGGCCTAACTCCTGACGAACGAGCACAGCTCATCGAGCATTTGAAAGGCTCCGGCATGTGACCGAGCCTGCAGCCCCACTTATAAACCCCCAGGGCGCCGTGGGCGCATCCTTCCACGTATGATTCGACGGCACCCAGCAGGGGTCCCTCCCTCCAGACGCGACTCCTCGCTGAGAATCAGCAACGCGCGGATTCTCGAATCTGTCATGGAGGGGCACGCGGCCCGCAGACCATCGTTCGGTTCCAGCCGAGCCGGGTCATCGAACGGGTCGGGCGAAAACGGAGCGGACTGCCCGTCGGTGGCGGGACATCCGCCCATCCAGACGACGGCAAGGACCATGACCACGGCAGATATTGCGTAGCGTCTATCATCGCGCTCCCCTGAAGTACGGTCATGAGCAATGGGCATCACGCTTCACGCCGGGTACGCTCTGGACCTTGATCGAGGATTCAACGTGCCGAAACGCGGATCTTTCCATCCCGTCTCCACGATCAACGGGCCGGAGAGCGCGAGCGTGCCCGGCCGCGGCCGCTCGTGGTTCCTTGCGGGCACGTTGGGGATCTTGTCGCTGGCGGCGGTCGTGCGCGTGTCGACGTTGGGGGTGCAGGACTTCTGGCTGGATGAGCTGCACGCGCTGCTCAACTCCGCGGCCCACCGCGGGCCGTTCGAAGCGTTGCCGAACGGTGAGTTTCTGCGTGACA
>JACZRH010000230.1 GCA_022574815.1 Planctomycetota bacterium
ATCGCGCCCGCGGGGCCGACGAACTCAATTCCCGCCGTGCGATCGGACGGCAAAGCGAATCGCACGGGCGGGCCGAACTCGCCGTCGGGGTCGTTGGCGGTGGAGCCGGTGGTCGGCCCGGTGTAGTTTTCGCCGCCCCAGCTCAGGCGCCACCAGACGTTGGTGCCGGCGTCGTCTTCCAGCGTCAGGCTGCCGGCGGGGAGGTAGGAGGCGGGGATCAGGTTGGTCATGACGAAATCGGGCCGGGCCGTGGGGATGGTAGCCTCTCCGAAGCGCGGGCTCGCGACGAGCACCGTGTCGCCGAGGTTGCCGTTCGCCACGGATCGATCGAAATCGACGATGAGCACCGGGTTCTCGCCGTTGGCGTCGTAAACCCACACCCGCGAGTCTTGGAACTGGTTCTGGTTGGCTGCGCGCAGGCGGAACTGGATGGCCTGGAATTCCGTGTCGCCGTTCACGCCGCCGATGACTTTCTGTATCTGCACGAGATGATTCGACGCGAAAGCGGGAGCCGCCGTCGCTACGAGCAGCATCGCCAAGCGAGTCGCGAGAAGGTGTTGTGAGTTCATCATGACGTTCATCGTTGCACACTCCACGTGTTAGGTCGTTGGGTCGTGGAATCGCACCGCATCGGCTCAGCGGCAGGGATGGCCGAATCCGACGAAGAATGGGTCGATGTCGCCGCCATCGACGCGTCCGTCCCCGTTTATATCGCCGACGCAGAGTAGCGGGCAGTTGGGGTGCGCCGCCTGCCACGCGGCGGGGTCGCCCAGGGCCTGGAAGAACGGATCGATGTCGCCGCCGTTGACGAGGCCGTCGCAGTTCATGTCGTGGCAGATAAAGCCCCGGCAATCACTGATGGTGAAGGTCTCACCGGCGTTGTTGGTGAATGGCGGGGTCGGTGCCGTTTCTACGTAGTCCTGGATGTTGCTGCTGCTCATCGCGCTCGCGGGGCCGACGAATTCAATCGCCGTCGTGCGATTGGATGGCAAAGCGAACTGCACGGGCGGGCCGAACTCGCCGTCGGGGTCGTTGGCGGTGGACCCGGTCGTCGGTCCGGTGTAGTTTTCGCCGCCCCAGCTCAAGCGCCACCAGACGTTGGTGCCGGCGTTGTCCTCCAACGTCAGGCTACCGGCGGGGAGGTAGGAAGCGGGGATCAGATTGGTCATGACGAAGTCGGGCCGCGCCGTGGGCGTGGTGACCTCTCCGAAGCGCGGGCTCGCGACGAGCACCGTGTCGCCGAGGTTGCCGTTCCGCACGGATCGGTCGAAATCGACGATGAGCACCGGATTCTCGCCGTTGGCGTCGTAGACCCACACCCGCGAGTGCTGGAACTGGTTCTGGTTGGCTTCGCGCATGCGGAACTGGATTGCCTGGAATTCCGTGTCGCCGTTCACGCCGCCGATGACCTTGTGGATCTGCACGAGATGATTCGACGCGAAAGCGGGCGCCGCCGGCAGCGCGAGCAAGATGGTCAACCGGGCTGCGAAACGGCCTCTTGCGTTCCTCATGACGTTTCCCCTGAAACCGATTTGGAAACGATAGCACGCCGCTCGGGTTGGTGCAAGAAAAAATGGAGATTCAGCGACCGCTGAGTCTCGAAGCGCACCAGAGCAGCCGCGAGCTTCAGCTTGCGCGGTTGTCCGAGCGGGGACGTGCTCCCCAACCGAAAGACCGCGCGAACCGAAGTCCGCGGCTCCTCAGAATCCCGTGACGCTACGAGTCGTCTAGCTGCCCGGCGTGCGGGCGGCGGCCTGGGGGCCGCTTTCCACGGTCTTCTCCTTGCGCGGGTCGAGAATCTGCTGGATCCGCACGCGGACGTCGTTCAAGTGCAGCCGGGTGGTGCGGTCCATTTCCTTGTTCTCGCTCGAATCGATGCGCTCCACGATGCCGACCAATTCGCCGCGGGCCAAGGCCGGCAGGTCCGAGCTCGGCGTGTCGGTCTTGACGAAGGTGGTCAACATCGCGACGTGGGCGCGTTGCAGGTTGCGGCGGTAGAGGTTGATCGCGACGGGGTACGACTCCAGTTCGGTCCATATGCCGACGCGCACGTCTTCCAGCAACGACACGGGCAGGTAAGCGTCGTCGGGCGAACGCGTGGCGCACTCGGCCATGCGCTTGATGCGCGACTCGTTGATCAGCGAACGCATGACGCGCTTCTGGGCGCTGACGATGCGATCGGCGGCCCCATTGGTCTCGAGCCGCTGGGTAATGTCGTCGCGCGTGAACTCTTCGGGCGTCACGAACACGTTCTGATTGATGAACTCGACGGCTTCACGCTGTTTGTCGGCGCCGACCGGGTCGTACACGCGGTCGCCGTCGCCGAACCAGACGTTGTTGCGGACCATTCCGCCGACGACGTTGGCGACGTGGCCCGTCTCGCGGCCCCACTGGCGGAGCAATTGGTCGTACATGTTGCGGAGCAGGTCGTAGTTCTCGCCCTCCTTGCAGGTCGCGTTGACGAGGTTGTCGGCGACGCGCTTGATGTTCTGGAGCCCCATCGTGGTGGCGGCGATCGGGTCGGAACCGAGGTCTTCGGTCTGCTGAGAAGGGTCCTCGCCGGGGTTCGGATTGCCGAAACGCAGCATGGGATTGTCGAGCTGGCGGGCGACGATCTCGCGAAGTCCCTCGCTCTCGGCTTTCGCGCTGCGGAACTGGCCATAGCCCCATTCGACGGCGAAGAAGTCATACGGGCCGACCACGGGGATCAAGTGGGCGCCGTCGCCGGGCTGGGCGACGTAGTTGAAGCGGCCGTAGTCCATGATCGACGCTTCGGTGCCGTTCTTTTTGGTGAACTCGGGGTCACGGAGCTGGGCGACGGTGTAGGACGAGCTGGCTTTCATGTTGTGCGGGAAGCCGAGCGAGTGCCCGACCTCGTGTGCGATGACGTACGCCAGCAGTTCGCCAATCAGCTCGTCGGGCATGGGCAGCTTCTGGGCGCGCTCGTCGTTGGGCGAGGCCTGCACGAAGTACCAGTCGCGGACGAGCTTGAGGATGTTGTGATAGACGATGATGTCGGACTCGAGGATCTCGCCGGTGCGCGGGTCGTGGACGTGCGGGCCCATGGCGTTCTCGGTGGTCGAGGGCAGCCAGCGGATGCTCGAATAGCGGGCGTCCTCCGGGTCCCAGTCGGGGTCCTCACGCTTGGTCGGGGCGTCCTTGGCGAGGATGGCGTTCTTGAAGCCGGCCGCCTCGAACGCCGGCTGCCAGGCCTCGATGCCCTTGTGGACCCACGGGCGCCACTTCCCCGGCACGCCGCGGCCGACGTAGAAGACGATCGGCTTGATCGGCTCGGATACGTCGGCGCTGGGGTCTTTCTTCTCGAGCCGCCAGCGCGTGATGTAGCGCACCTGCTCGACCTGGTGGCGCTCCTGGTCGGCGTAGTCCTCGAACGATACGTTGAAGAAGCCGACGCGATCGTCGAAACGGCGCGCCTGCATGGGAACGTCCGGCAGTTTGACCATGCTGTGGTGCATCAGGACCGTGACTGCGCCCTGACTCGGATCGCGGCGCGGCCCACGGCGCGGACGCCGCCGTCTCGGCGTTGGCGTGGTGGTACCGTCGCGGCCGGTGTTTCCCGAGGAAAGCTTGTAGGTCACCAGGACCTTGGTCTCGATGTTCGTTGGAAAGGTCTTGATCTTCTCGATGAAGGTGCGTTTCGAGTCGACGCCCGAAGCGTTCAGACGCCGCTTCGCGCTGAACTCCGGGATGTCGCTGGTGAACAGGCCGGTGACGTCGATGACGGCGGCTTTGTCCTTGCCCCAAGCCTTGACGGCGAAGGTCCTGATGATCGGCTCGAGCGAGGTGGCCTCGACCGAGTTTCGCACGGAGTCCTTCACGTCGGCGCGGATGCGGTACTTGACGTCGCGCAGCAGGACGTTTTTGTCGCGCAGCTCCCAGCGCACGACGCGCCGCCCGACGCTGGTGCCGCCGTAGCCGAAGCCCGACTGCGTGCGCTCGATCTGCGAGACCCACAGCAACTCCGTGCCGAGGGCGGCGGGGGGAATTTCGAAGAAGACCTTGTCCTCCAGGCGGTGGACGATGAAGAGGCCTTTTTCCGTCGTGGCTTTCTCGGTGATGACCTCGTCGTAGGGCTTGATCTTCTCCTTTTTCTTCTTGTCGTTCTTCTCGGTGTCCTCGCGGTCTCCGCGATCGCGGAAATTCCCCCGGCCGCCGCGGCGCTGCGCCGACACCGGCACGGCCATGAGCAGCATGAGCATTACGCAAATGAGTGCTGACAGACGAGGCATGGTTTTCTCCCGGCTCGCAAGAATGGCTCAAACGTAATCGCTACGGGACATCGGCGGGAAACCGAGCCCTGCGCCCAAGAAAGAGTATAGCGACAGACCCGCATGGTGTTCAACGCCGATCCGATGCCGTTGTTTCCCTGGGAGATGGGCCCGGCTGACCGCCAAGCGGCGTAGCGTTCTTGGAATCGACGCGGAGAACCCGAACGCCGCGCCTCGAATTCGCATCCCATACCGCCAAAGCGCTGGACCGCCCGGAATTCGTTCTTCGTAATTCGTAATTCGCTATTTCCCCGCCACCAACTCGCCGATCGCCTTGCCGTGCCGGACGATGTCGATCGGCCGGTTGCCGGCGCTGAGCAGCCGCTTGGTCGGATCGATGCCGATCTGCTGAAAGATTGTAGCGGCCAGATCGGCGGGTCCGATCGGCCGGTCGGCTGGCTCGGCGCCGCTGGGGTCCGAGGCTCCGACAATCTGCCCGCCTGCAATTCCCCCGCCCGCCAACACGACGGAGAAGACCTTCGGCCAGTGGTCGCGCCCGCCGTCGCGGTTGAGCCGCGGCGTGCGGCCGAACTCGGTGGTAAGCGCGACCAGCGTTCGGGATAGCAAACCGCGGCGATCGAGGTCGCGGATGAGCGCCGCGAAGGCCTGATCGACGGGCGGCAGCGCCCCGCGCATGCCGTCGCGAATCTTCTTGTGGTAGTCCCACCCGCCGTAGGTCACGGTCACGAAGCGCACGCCGGCCTCGACCAGCCGGCGCGCCATCAGCAGGCGCTGCCCGATGGCGTGGCGTCCGTATTCGTCGCGGACTTTCGCGTCCTCGGCGGCGATGTCGAACGCCTCGCGGGCGGTCTTGGAGGAAATCAGCCCGTAGGCCTTCTGGTAGAACGAATCCATCGCGTCGAGCACTTCCGCCTTTTCGAGGCTGCGGAAATGTTGGTCGACCGTCTCGAGCAGCGAGCGTCGCCGGCCGAAGCGCTCCTCGTCGATGTCGCCGGGCGCCGCCAGATCGCGCACCGTGAAATTCTTGTCGGCCGGGTCCTGCCCGAGGCTGAACGGGCCGTAGGCCGACGAGAGGTAGCCGGTCCCGAGCGTGGGATTGGACGCGTCGGGCACGCAGACGTAGGGCGGCAGGCTGTTGCGCGTGCCGCACTCGTGAGAAACGACGGCGCCCATCGCGGGGTAGGCGATGGCCGGGCTGGGCTTGTGCCCGGTGAGCATGTTGTGCGTGCCGCGCTCATGGGCGGCCTCGGAATGTGTAAAGGAGCGGATGACGGCGAGCTTGTCGGCGACGGCGGCGGTTTGTTTCAACAGGCCGCCGAAGTGCTCGCCTGTGTTCGTCTTGACGGCCCCCAACTCGCCGCGAATCTCGACCGCGGCGTCGGGCTTGGGGTCGAACGAGTCGATGTGGCTCATGCCTCCCGCGAGAAAGATCTGAATGACCGAGTCGGCCGGTGGCGTTTGGGGCGGAGCGTAGTCGGCCTGCGCGCGGGTACAGAAGCCGGAGCCGCGCAGCATCAGAAAGTCGCCGAGCGTCAGGCCCACCCCGCCGAGCACGCCGACCTTCAAAATCTCGCGCCGCGAAGGCGAACGGAAGTGCGCGGGGTCGGCGAACCAGGTGCCGCTGGGGCTTGGTCGGTTTTCAGCCATGCCGTGTCATCCGGTTTTGTGTTGGACGCGACAAATGGTACACTCGAATCACATTTGCTTAGAGTAACGTGCTTCGGTATTCGTTTGCAATGCAGAATTTGAGCGGATCACAGTGGGCGAAGGCGCACCCCGGCGCGTATCGCGCCATCCGAGCCCGAAGCGCTAGCGAGGGATTTGCGAGCCTTGCGCGTGCGGGCACGAATCCCTCGCTAGCGCTTCGGGCTCGGATTGCCGGCGGCGCGGTTCTTGCACTTTGCGCGATCACCTCGTTTGCCGGCAACCCCGAGCTGAGCGTCATTCTGCCGCGCGGCGGGCAGCGCGGGACCGCGGTCGTCGCAAACTTCCACGGCGCGCGGCTCGAGCAGGCCCGCGAAATCCTGTTCTATCGGCCGGGCGTTTCGCTGAGCAAGATCGAACAGGTCAGCGACAAGCTCGTCCGCTGCACGCTCGCGATCGCGCCCGACGCTCCGATCGGGATTCACCCCATGCGTTTGGTGACCGCGAGCGGCATCTCGCCGTTGCGGCTGTTCTCGGTCGGCAACTGCCCGGAGTCGGACGAGACCGAGCCGAACAACACCGCCGATGCCGCCCAGCGCATCGCGCTGCCGGCGACCGTCAACGGGACAATTACCAACGAGGACGTCGATTACTTCTCATTCGAGCTGCCGGCCGCGCAGCGCATCAATATCGAGATCGAAGCGATGCGGCTCGGCGACCTGGTGTTTGACCCGCAAATTTCCGTGCTCGACGCGCGCGGCGCGGTCCTGGCGAGCGCTGACGACACCACGCTGGTCGGACAGGACGCGGCAATCAGCTACAGCTTTGCGGCGGCCGGGGTCTATTTCGTCCGCGTACGCGAAGCGTCCTACCGCGGTGCCGGCAACGCGCGCTACCGCCTGCACGTCGGCGCCTTTCCACGGCCGCAGGCGGTCTTTCCGCCGGGGGGCGCGCCCGGGCAGGAACTCGAATTGCGCTGGATCGGCGACGCCGATCTGGGGGCGCAGAAGATCACTCTCCCCGCGGAGCACACCGACTTCGAGCTCGTCGCCGCGACGGACGCCGGCGTCAGCCCGTCGCCGATACCGTTTCGGCTGAACGAACTGAGCCAGACGATTGAGGTTGAGCCGAACGACGCGCCGGAGGCGGGCACCGAAGTCGGCAGCGCGGTCCCCGGGGCACTGGCCGGCGTGCTCGACAAACCGGGCGACATCGACTGGTATCGTTTCGCGGGCAAGAAAGGGCAGGTCTTCGACTACCGCGTCTACGGGCGGGCGCTGCGGTCGCCAATCGACTCGATCATGGGCGTACGCAAGCTGGGCGGGTCGGACCTGAAGGCCAACGACGACGCCGGCGGTCCGGACAGCGCCTTTCGATTCACGTTTCCCGAGGACGGCACGTATGCGCTGGGTGTGCGCGACCTGCTGCGGCGGGGCGGCGAGCTGTATGTGTATCGGGTCGAAATCACGCCGGTGCGGCCGACCCTCCGAATCAACAGCCCGCAGCGCAGCGTCTCGATTCCGCGCGGGAATCGCAATGTGCTGCTGCTCAACGCGTCGCGGCAGGACTTCGGGGGTGCGCTGCACTTCGAGCTCGCGGGCCTGCCGACCGGCGCGCGCGTGACCGGGCCGGCCGGCACCGCCGATGCCGCACCTGCGATGCACACGAGTGTCAACGCCATCCCGGTGGTAATCGAGGCGGCGCCCGACGCACCGCTCGCGGCGACGCTGGTGGACGTGATCGCCCGCACGGCCGATGACCAACCTCAGGTCGAAGGCCGCTTTCACCAGGCGGTTCGGCTGAGCGAATACCGCGACAACACAATGTGCGAGCAGGTGGTCACGAAGCTCGCGAAGGCGGTCACACAGCCCGTGCCGTTCTCGATCGAGCTGGTCGAACCGGCCGACGGCGATCCGAAGAACGCCGATCATCTTGTGTGCATACCCAAACCCGAGAGTTCATTGTACGGCCAGTACGACCAACTCGAGTTCTTCGTGCACAAAGAGATCCACCTTC
>JACZRH010000231.1 GCA_022574815.1 Planctomycetota bacterium
AGCAATACAACACGCGCATCCTCGAGCAACTCCGCCGCATGGGCTGCTCGTGCGACTGGCGGCGGCTGCGCTTCACGCTCGACGACGTGTGCGCCCGGGCCGTCAACGAAACGTTCTTCCGGTTCTTCAAGGACGGGCTGATCTACCGCGGCCTGCGGCTCGTGAACTGGGACACGCAGCTCCAGACCGCCGTCTCCGACGACGAGATCGTGCATGAGACGGTGAAGGGGCATTTGTGGCATTATCGCTATCCGGTGCTGAGGGATCGAGGGATCGAGGGATCGAGGGATCAAGCGGGGAGCGCGGGCATCTTGCCCGCCGTAGATGACGAAACGGCTCAGCAAGCCACCGCTAACGCCACACGCGACGGCGCGACGATGGGCACGGACTACGTCACCATCGCCACCACGCGGCCCGAGACGATGCTCGGCGACACCGCGATCGCGGTGCATCCGAACGACGAGCGCTACCAGCACCTGATCGGCCAACGCTGCCTGCTGCCGCTCCAGAATCGGGCGATTCCGATCATCGCCGACGGGCTGTTGGTCAAGCGCGAGTTCGGCACCGGCTGCGTGAAGGTCACGCCGGCGCACGACCCCAACGACCACGCCTGCGGCCAGCGGCATGACTTGCCGATGATCACCATTCTCACGCTGGACGGGAAGATCAACGAGAACGGCGGCGCGTACGCGGGGCTCGCTCGCGACGCGGCCCGCAAGCGGATCGTCGCCGACCTCGAGGCGGCGGGCCTGATGGAGAGTATCGAGAAACACGAGACCGAGGTCGGTCACAGCGACCGCAGCAACACGCCGATCGAGCCCATGCTCAGCGAGCAGTGGTTCGTGAAGATGGGCACGCTGGCGGAGAACGCGATGGAAGCGGTCCGCGACGGCCGCGTGCGCTTCTTCCCCGAGCGCTTCGCCAAGACCTACCTCGACTGGCTCGGCGAAAAACGCGACTGGTGCATCAGCCGCCAGCTCTGGTGGGGGCACCGGATTCCGGTGTGGTCGAAGCGGATTCACCTCACGGAAGACAACTGGTATGACCAACTGATGCCCAAGGGCATCGACTCGCTCTTGGAGGGGGCCTGGGATGATGCTCGCACGATCCAACTGCAAGTGATCCGAGTTTGCGATGGGGCATTGATCACGGACTACCGAAACACATTCAACCCGGTGGTGCGCGATACTGAAGGCGAATACGACTTTGTGGTTTGCTACATTGGCGACGACCGCGAGACAAAGCATTTGCTGGAAGATGCCGGATTCGCACAAGACCCCGATGTGCTCGACACCTGGTTCAGCTCGGCCCTATGGCCGCACAGCACTTTCGGCTGGCCGGAGTCAGACGAGGGATCAAGGGATCAAGGGATCAAGGGATCAAGGAAATCGGGAGGGAATACGACCTCGATACCTCGATCCCTTGATCCCTCGATCCCTTCTGACCTCGACTACTTCTACCCCACCAGCGTGCTCTCGACCGCCCGCGACATCATCACGCTCTGGGTCGCCCGCATGGTCATGACCGGGCTCTACAACATGGGCCGCGTGCCGTTCACGCACGTCTGCATCCACCCCACCATCCAGGACGGGCAGGGCCGCCGCATGAGCAAGTCGCTCGGCAACGGCGTCGACCCGCTCGACCTGATCGAGCTCTACGGCACCGACGCGATGCGCCTCACGCTGGCGCAGCTCGCCGGCGAGACGCAGGATTTTCGACTGCCGGTCAAGCCGATCAAGCTCGACGACGGGCGCACCGTCAACAGCAGCGACAAGTTCGAGCTGGGCCGCAACTTCTGCAACAAGCTCTGGCAGGCCGCGACCGGTTTCGTCCTGCCCAACCTGAGCATCGACCCCCGAGCCGCGGCCTTCAGCCCGCGCGGTCCGGCGACGAGCGAAGACGCCGCGCGTCCCTTGACCGCCAAAGACCTCGAACTCGAAGACCGCTGGATCCTCTCGCGCCTGAGCGCCTGCATCGCCGAGTGCGACCGCCGGCTGGAGCGCTACCAGTTCAGCGAAATGATCAACGCCCAGTACGCGTTTTTCTGGAGCGAGTTTTGCGACTGGTACGTCGAGCTGATCAAGCCGAGGTTGAATGGGAAGAAGCAACAAGGCACCAAGCCGCGAAGGCACCGAGGGGACGGCGAGGCTCCCGCCGAGCCGGAAGCCGAAGGGGCTGTCGCACCCAAGGCCGACACGTCCGCCGTCGTCGCTCGGCAGGTCTTGGCGTGGGTGCTGGACCAAACGCTGCGAATGTTGCACCCCGTCATACCGTTCATTACCGAGGCGCTCTGGAAGAAGCTGAACGCCGCGGTGCCCGAGCGCGGCCTGCTCGAAGTGACCCGGCGCGAGGAGGCGCTGATCACCGCCGCCTGGCCCGACGCCGGCGCGTGGCCGCGTGACGAGCCCGTCGAGCAGGAGATGGCCGCTCTTCAGGACGTGATCCGCGCCCTGCGTGACATCCGCGCCCGCGTGAACACGATTCGCGCCACCGAGAAAAAACCCTCCATTCGCACGCTGCCGACCGTCACCATTCGCACGGGTTCGGACTTGGCGGGCAAGCTGAACCAACGCCACGCCGTCCTGCGGCGGCTCGGGCAGTGCGAGGCGTTCGAGATCGGCCCGCAGACGAGCAAGCCGGCGGGCTCGTTCAGCGCGATTCTGAGCACGTCCGCGGCGCCCGGCGACGCGGCCGGCTCGTCGCGCATCGAGGTCTACGTCCCGGTCGGCGAGCTAGCCGACCTGAGCATTGAGCGCAAGCGGCTCGAGCAGGAGCGCGCCGAAGTGGCCGGCCACGTCAAACGCGCCGAGGCCAAGCTCGGCAACGACGCCTTCGTCAACAACGCCCCGCCCGC
Source organism: Planctomycetota bacterium (assembly GCA_022574815.1). Lineage (GTDB taxonomy): Bacteria > Planctomycetota > Phycisphaerae > UBA1845 > Fen-1342 > JACZRH01. The sequence goes on from JACZRH010000231.1 coordinate 2,855, forward strand.
TGTGGTCGCGCGCGAACGGACTCGCGTGGCGGAGCTTCGCCAGCGGCTCGAGACCATCCAAAACAACATGCGCGACATCAATCCCCCCAATCAGGTGTAAGCCGAAGCCGCGGTGCTCGTTGTCATTCATGAAGGCGTTTGCGGCACCGCCGGATCGCTTTGCGACGGGTGCCCCACGCCCGGCGGCGCCCCGCTCCGCGCATTTGCGGTTAGAATCCAACGCGCGCAATTCGTACTCATCTACGTTGGAGGCTTCAAATGACCGGGGCGTTGCTTCGAGTTTTCACAGGATTGCTGATGGCGTCCACCACCGGCGCGACGCTGCGTGCGGACGAGCCCTCGACGATTGAATCTTTGCTGCGCTCGGTCGAGATCGAGCCGCGCGACGTCGGGATTCACACGGCCGATCTGGCGCTTTTCGTCGGCAGCCGCCCGCGCTCGGAGTTCGTCCACCTGCTCATGACCGAGCCGTTGCGAGCGGACGATGTGGGCTACGTCCTCGCGGACTTGCTGCACAATCCCAACGCAAAGAACCCGTCCGAGCAAAAAACACCCGCCGATCTGCTGGGCGCGATGTCGCGCTTCAACACGCGGGCCGTGCGGCGGGGGTTGGTCGGCGACCCGCTCGAGAAACACAAGGCCGCCGCAAAGGAAAAACGCGCGCTCGAGACGGTCCTGACGCAGATCGGCGGCAAGAGCCTCTCGCGCAGCAAGCTCGACAAACTGCCGGCGTCGGTGCAAGAAAGCGCCGCGCTGCTCCTGCTGACCGCCATCGACGCGGCTAAATGGGTCGAGCGCTCGCGCGACCCGCGCCGGCTTCCGCGGGCGTACTGGAAGCAGATCGAGAAAACCGCCGCCGAGCCGCTGAAGACCGGCAAGGAGGCCGACGAGGAGGAGCCGGACCCGGACCACGAGTTGCAGCTCAAGTACCTGGTCGAGAATTTCCAGTCGCAAAAAGTGATGGTCGCCGCCCAGGACCTTACGTTGGCGACGATGGCCGCGGTGAAGAGCCTGCGCGCGGACGCTACGCTCGCCGACGCGAAGTTCTACCTCCGCATGCGCACGGACATGGGCATGGTGGTGATCGCCGATGGGGCCAACCACAAGCACCGCTACGGCGCGCCGCTGCTGCTGCTGCTCGATATCGGCGGGGATGACGAATACGCCGCCGCCGGCGCGAACGCCGGCTCGCGCTATCCCGTCAGCATCGCGATCGACCTGGCCGGCAACGACACCTACAAGGCCGAGCCCAACCAGCTCGGCAGCTTCGGGGCCGGCACGTTCGGCGTCGGCATCCTGTGGGACGAGGCCGGCAACGACACCTACGAAGCCGACCGCCGCTCGCAGGGCGCCGGCGAGTTCGGCGTCGGCGTGCTGGTCGATAACGCCGGCGACGACGTATACAAATCGATCGAGACCTCGCAGGCCTCGGCCACCGCCGGCTACGGCCTGCTGATCGACGGCGGCGGAAAGGACCGCTACGAGGCGCACCAGGCGTCGCAGGCCTTCGCCGGGCCCAATGCCGCCGCGCTGCTGGTCGACCGCGGCGGCGACGACGTATACATCGCCAACGACGAGGACATCCTCTACCCTTCGGCGCAGAGCGACAAGCACAACACCTCGATGTGCCAGGGCGCCGCCGACGGCTGGCGAGCCGACTACAAGGACGGCATCAGCCTCAACGGCGGGATGGCCGTGCTGCTCGACGTCGCCGGCGACGACAAGTACACCTGCGGCGTGTTCGGCCAAGGCGTCGGCTACTGGTACGGAGCCGGCCTGTTGATCGACCTGGCCGGCAAGGACAGCTATCTCGGCCAGTGGTACGTGCAGGGCGCCTCGGCCCATTTCGCCGCCGGCCTTCTGTTCGACCGCGACGGCGACGACCAATACACCGCTTACATGAACATGTCGCAGGGCGCCGGCCACGACATCGGCATTGGCGTGCTCATCGACGACGCCGGCAACGACACCTACCACGGCTCCTCGCTCGGCCTGGGCGCGTCCAACGCCGCCGGGGTGGGCTTGTTCATCGACAAGGCCGGCGACGACAAGTATCAGACCCCCGCCGGCGGCTGCCTCGGTTGGGTCAATGCCAACCGCGGGTACCGCTCGCTGTTCCGCTCCTACGGGCTGTTTTTCGATCTGGGCGGGACCGACACCTATTCCGGGCGGTCCGACGCGGCCGACACCAGCCGCTGGACCACGCCGCCCGACCCGAAGGCCCGCGTTCCGTACATGTTTGGATATGCGTTTGACCGCTAGCGCCCGGTCGTCAAAGTCCTCTGCGATAACGAAAGACTCGACAAATGCGGTCCGGGGCATTAGGATTGCACGCGTGTGGTGGAGCGCGCGGTCGGCGTTCGTCGGCGTCGGTTCCGAAGGCGAGCTGCGCACTCTTCCAACGATGTAGGGCTCGCGAAGCTGCGCTGGGCAGGGGCGTCGAACATGCTTAAGCAACACGCATAGCACGCGGTTGCGCGCGAGGATTACAGGCTTACTGCCAAAGGAGGCGCACTGTGAGAAACATCTGCTGTTTACTGATTGTCGCGGCGATCACGACGCAGGCGTACGCCCAGCCAACGGTCTGGGTGTCCGCCCGCGGGGCCGGCCCGCACCACATCGATGAGTTCCACATGATCGGTGGCGGGACCGGCAACTCATTCGATCAGGTCGCCGGCGCCCAGGGTAGCGCTTGGGGCTATCGCGACGGTATGGCCGACCGCGCCGGGCACCTCTACTGGGGCTGGGACGGCGGTGTCGCCATGCACGACACCGACGGCTCGAACGGTACGCAGATCATTTCCGGCTCGGCGCCCGGCGGCGTCGGAACGTACCGCGCCATGGCCTACGACCCGGCCGGAGACGGTGGCAACGGCAGCTTCTGGGTCCAGAGCTTCACGACCGGCATGGCCGAGGTCACCATGACCGGCGGCCTGATCAGGAGCTGGCCGAACAACGGCACCGTCGTCTACGGCTTTGCTTTCGACGATACCGACAGCAACGTCTGGGCCCACGAGGCGCTGGGTGATGTCGTCAAGATCGATGTCACCACCGGGAACACGATCGAGTCCACGCGTTTCCCTACGGCCTTTCCGCTACCCGCCGGGCCGGGCGGATTGTCCGGTCTCCACGACGGGACCGGGCGCATGGCCGCTCTCTCGCAGGGCTCGCCGGACCTGTGGGGCATCTACGACACGTCCGGCGGCTTTACCGGCCCGTACGACGTTGAAATCGTGACCGGCGAGAACGGCAATCTGGGAATTGTGGTCGCCATGGGCGGCGACCCCTGCTTCGGCCAGATTTGCGGCGACGCGAACTGCGACGGCCGGTTCAACGGCGCCGACATCGACCCGTTCTTTCTCGCGCTCGGCAATCCGAGGTTGTGGGAGGCAACGTACCCCAATTGCGACCTCCTTTGCGTGGCGGACATCAACCGCGACGGCGCCGCCAATGGTGGCGACATCGACCCATTCTTCTTAGCATTCCATGGCTGCAACCCGTCACCGATCCCGCCGCCAGCGCGTGATCTTGAGTTCACGAACTTCAATCGTCCGGCGAACCCCCCGGCGAACGACGTGCAGTCGCCGTAGACCTTACCGGTTTTTGAATTCGGCGGCGGAGCTAAGTCGCGGACCGAAGCGCTACCGCAGATCGCCGCAGCGATCCGTCGGTCTGTACTTTTTGGATTTGAATCCCGCCGGTGATGGGAGTAGCCTTCGCAAAGCTGCGCTGGGCAGGGGCGTAGGCTTCCTTGAGGCCTCGCGCAGGACAGGCGGTTGGATGCGCGCGATTTGTACGATCTCAATGCCTTCCAGGGAGACGAACTGTGAGAAACATTCTCTGTCTCTTGGTTATCGCGGCAATCGCGACGCAGGCGCACGCCCAACCAACATTTTGGGTGTCCACCCGCGGGGCCGGCCCGCACCACATCGATGAGTTCAACGAAGACGGTACCGGGACCGGCAACGCATTCGATCAGGTCGCCGGCGCCCAGGCCAGCGCTTGGGGCTATCGCGACGGTATGGCCGACCGCAACGGGCACCTCTACTGGGGCTGGGACGGCGGCGTGGCCATGCACTTCATGGACGGCTCGGGCGGAACGCAGATCATTTCCGGCTCGGCACCCGGCGGCGTCGGAACGTACCGCGCCATGGCCTACGACCCATCCGGCGACCGTGGCAACGGCAGCTTCTGGGTCCAGAGCTTCACGACCGGCATGTGCGAGGTCACCATGACCGGCGATCTGATCAGGAGCTGGCCGAACAATGGCACCGTCGTCTACGGCTTTGCTTTCGACGATTTCGACAGCAACGTCTGGGCCCACGAGGGGCTGGGTGATGTCGTCAAGATCGATGTCACCACCGGGAACACGATCCCGTCCACGCGTTTCCCTTCGGGCTTTCCCAACCCCGGCGCGCCAGGCGGATTGTCCGGTTTCCACGACGGGACCGGGCGCATGGCCGCTCTCATGCAGGGCTCGCCGGACCTGTGGGGCATCTACGACACGTCCGGCGGCTTTACCGGCCCGTACGACGTTGAAATCGTGACCGGCGAGAACGGCAATCTCGGCATCGCGGGCGCATTCTTCGACTTCCACCCCCGCTGCTTCTTCGTGGGCATTTGCGGCGACACGAACTGCGACGGCTTGTACAACGGCGGCGACATCGACCCGTTCTTCGTCGCGCTCGCCCAGCCGGCAGTATGGGTGGCAACGTATCCCAACTGCGACTTAGTTTGCGCCGCCGACATCAACGGCGACGGGCTCGTCAATGGTGGCGACATCGACCCGTTCTTCGTGGCAATCCTTCTGGGCGTCTGCCCCTCGCCGTCACCGATCCCGCCGCCCGCGCGTGATCTTCAGATCACGGACTTCAATCGGCCGGCGAACCCCCCGGCGAACGACGTGCAGTCGCCGTAGGCCTTACCGGTTTTTGAATTCGGCGGCGGAACAATGTCGCGGACCGAAGCGCTACCGCAGATCGCCGCAGCGATCCGTCGGTCTGTACTTTTTGGATTTGAATCCCGCCGGTG
>JACZRH010000232.1 GCA_022574815.1 Planctomycetota bacterium
AGAAAAAGGAATGAAGGGGAATGCGCGCCTCTGGACATGGCCCAAGGACGCGGTTGAGAGGATCATTCATGAATCCGCACGCATCAAAGCCGAGGTGGTGCGCGGGGACCAATTTGAAACTCCCCTCAAAGGGGGGCGGGAAATTCTTAATTTTGGTCATACCGTTGGACACGCTTTGGAAGCCGCAAAAAAGTTTAACACCATTTCCCACGGCCAAGCCGTCAGTGTTGGAATGGTGGTGGCCGGGCAGCAAACGCCTGGCCGGCGTGGCGCTTGGCTTCTAGCCCCGGTGTTGCGCGGAAGCATCGTCTCGGCTCGGTGAGTTGACGAGTTTGCGATAGACGGACTCGTAGCCGTCGGCCATGGCCGCGGCGCTGAACTTCTGCTCGACGCGGGCGCGGCAGGCGGAGGGCTCGATCTCGTCGAGCCGCCGTACCTTTTCGACGGCTTCGTCGATCGAATCGAAGAGGAAGCCGGTCTTGCCGTCCTCGACGATCTCGGGGAATGCGCCTTTGCGGGCGCCGAGCATGGGCGTGCCGCAGGCCATCGCCTCGATGCCGACCAGCCCGAACGGCTCGGCCCAGTGGATCGGGCATAGGACGGCGCGGGCCTGCTGGTAGAACGGTGCGAGCTCGGCCTGTGTGAGCAGACCGACGTATTCGACGTTCTTTCCGTCCAGATGTGGTTTGATCTTCGTGTCGAAATAGTCGCGGTACTTGTCCTCGATCATGCCGGCCATCTTCAACGGCCGGCCGGCGCGGCGGGCGATCTCGACGGCGTCGGCGGCGCCTTTCTCCGGCGCGAAGCGGCCGCTGAAGAGCAGGAAGTCATCCTTCTTGGTGCAGAAGCGGTAGCGCGACACGTCGATGCCGTTGTACACGGTCGCGACGTAATTCAGGTCGGGCTTGAAGGCCCGCTCGGCGTCGGAGATCGAAACGAACGGCTGCTCCTTGTAGCGTTCGAGCACGACCTGATCGGCCCGGACCCACGCCGACCCGTGCAGCGTCGTGACCAGCGGGCAGGGGATCAGGCGGCTGAAGACCAGTGCGTGAACGTGCAGGTGGGAATGAACGACGTCGAAGGCGCCGTCGCGCGCGGCTTCCATGCAGATCGCGATGTGCTGCTGCTCGAGCGCGCGGAATTGCGGCGGGCCGATCAGCAGACCCGATTCCGGATCGAAGTGGTGTTCGCGCTCGAGCTCTTCGCGCGGCCAGAGATTGAACGCGTGCGGCACCGTCGCGACCAGCTTCGCCGAAGTGCGCGAGCCGGCGGCGGCGAAGAGCGTCACGTCGTGGCCGCGCCTGACCAGCTCTTCGGCGATGTTCGAGCAGACCTGCTCCCAGGGCCCGTAGCTTTCGGGCGGGACGGGCCAGCTCACGGGGGCGAGGATGGCGATGCGCAACGGGTCGTTGTTCATGGCGTGGGCATTATACGGACGGGAAGGATGAAGCGGGGCGCGGCTGATTGTGCTTCAATTGGCGACCGTGATGGACCGGCTTGCTCCGATGTGAGCGCGCAAGCAACGGCGACGTTCAAGGACGGCGTAATCGGATTCAAGGTCACGCCGAACACCGGAAACGCCGGCGCGCGCCATCCCGCTGTTCAGCACGGTAACCGGCAACGGCAACAACGCGATGTATTCCATCACCGGATTCGCCGGCATTCGGATCATGACCGTCAAGCTCACCGGTCCGATGTTTAAGAAGGAAGTCATCATTCAGCCGGCGTACGTGGTCGACGACAGCGCGGTGACCGGACCCGGCGCGGGCAGCCGCTACTTCGTAAACCGGCCGGTGGCGATGTCGCGGTAGCCGCGCATCTCCCGGTCGCGAATGGTCCACGGACGGCACAGGTCGCGAATGGTCCACGGACGGCACAGGCTGATAGCCTGTGCCACACACTCTGAATGAACGGTGCCACGGGGTCAGCGCGGGTGCCCCGCGCCTGGAATGGGTGGGGCCCCCGCTCCAGCATAACGCACGACGTTGCCGACCTATTCCTCCACCGCCCGCACACAATCAATCACCGTCCCATCCACCCACTTGATCGCCGCGACGATCTTGTCTTGCAGCTTCGGCGGCGCCGGCTTGCCGCCGCAGATGCGTTCGACCTCGGCTTTGAGGTCCTCGATCGGGCGGATCGGGAGTTTGCTGCCTTTGACCGCGTCGAGCAGGTCGGTGCGGCGCGGGTTGATCGCGATGCCGCGTTCGGTGACGACCACGTCGATCAGCTCGCCCGGCCCGCAGAGCGTCGTGACGCGATCGACCAGCACCGGGATGCGGTCGCGCAGGCTCGGGACCGGCAGGATCGTGCACTTGCTGAAGAGGCAATTCTGCCACCCGCCGATGCCGTGCAGCAGCCGGCCGTCGGAGTGCGTGACGACGTTGGCGTTGAAGCCGGTGTCGACCTCGGTCGCGCCGAGCACGACCACATCGACGAAGGTCGCGAAGCAGCCCTTGCCGTGCCAGTTGTAGCTGGTGAAAGGGCTGGTGTCCTGGTGGTGCGGGTTGTCGCGCAAGCTGCGCACGCCGGCGAGGTCGAAGGTCTGGCCGTCGAGGATGTAGTCGGTCAGCCCCTCTTCGAGCATTTCGACCAGGTATTTCGTGCTGCCGCCGCGGACGAAGCGGGCTTTCACGCCGGCGTCCTTCATCATGTCCTTCAGGAAGAGCGCGAACGCGAGCGCGGTGCCGCCGGCCCCGGCCTGAAAGCTGAAGCCCTCGCGCATCAGCCCGGCCGCGCGGACGAAGCGGGCGGTCAGCTCGGCGATCAGCAGGCGGTCGGGGCTGCGGGTGATCTGCGTTGTGCCGGAGACGATTTTCTGTGGGTCGCCGATCGAATCCAGCAGCACGACCTGATCGACGTTGTTGCCCTGAATCTGCCAGGGGATGCACGGGAACGGCACGAGATGGTCGGTGACGATGATGACATGGTCGGCGTAGAGCGAATCGACCAACCCAAAGCCGAGCAGACCGCAGGCGGACGACGTGGCCCCGGCGTCCTCGCCGGCGACGCCGCAGCCGTTGGCGTTGCCGAACGGGTCGGCGACCGGCGCCGCCAGGACGGCGATGTCGATGTGAACTTCGCCGTCCTGCACGGCCTGCCAGCGCCCGCCGTGCGAGCGCAGCACGCCGGTGCCGCGCATCTTGCCGGTCGAGCAGTAGTCGCCGAGCGGCCCGTTCATGCTGCCTTCGATGTGGTGAACGACGCCGGAGTCGAGGTGCCGGATAATCGGTTCGTGGCAGGGAAACGACGCGCTGGGAAACCAGCGCAGGTCTCGGACGCCGAGCTTCGCGGCGGCATCGAAGACGGCGTTCGCGACGAGGTCGCCGTTACGAAAGTGGTGGTGCGTGCTGAGGGTCATCCCGTCGCGAATTCCGGCGATTTCGAGTGCTTTCGCAAGCCCTTCGAATTCCGATCCCTGATCCCCGGTCCCCGATCCCTCCCCCGCGTGCCTTCGTGCCTTCGTGCCTTCGTGCCTTGCGTTGACGAGCTTGTTCCCATCCGCCGGATAATCGACGCACGACCGAACCGCCGGAGCGGCCTTCTTGCCGGTCGGCTTGTACTTTGCGACTCCTTGAAACGACACGGCCGGCTGTCCATTGATCTCGGTCGGCACCATCCGTCCGGCGGCGTTTTCCACGAGTTCAGCAGGCACGTGACAATCCTTCACGAACGGGGCTTCACGGTCGCGGTATGGCCCAAGCCCGGGTGCCACTGCTCTGTGAGCAGTGTTTTCGGGATACGAGCGCTCGCCGGGAGCGCTGCAGCGCTTTGATGCCCCAGCCCCTCTTGCGGTTTTGGGACAGCAGCGGCCACCGATGAACGCACGAATCCGTGACGAAGTGCGCGTGCCCGGGCTCGTCACACGCATTCCGCGTTTTCGGCGGTCTTGCCGGCATCGCTCCATTCTACGCGGAAATGCTCGGCGAAATAAGTGGAGCCCGTGGCGTTGCTGTGTGAGGCCCGTCACGGCGTCACGTGCAGCGTATAAAAATGTCGCTGTTCAATGCGAGATCGTCGTCGTCGAACAAACTCACGGCTGAGGGCAAGAGCACGCCGCCGGTCCGCGAGTTTCGGATAAAGTATTGGTGTGAGATTTCAGGAACGCGGTGCGGCAGCGCATGCTCGCGCGAGCCCGAACGTGACGCACGCGCGCCGCATGCGGAACGCGAACGGCGCGACCGACAACCCCAGGGACGATCATGGCCGACAATACGCCCGCAGACGATTTTCCCCCTCTCGAAACCGAGCGGCTGGTCCTTCGCGGGCTGGTTCTTGACGATACCGACTTCGTATTCCGGCACTTCAGCGATTCGGAAGTAACGCGATTCCTTCTCGACGAGGATCCTCTCACGCTTCGATCCCAGGCCGAAGAGCTGATTGGCACCTATCTGGAGCCAAACGGGCAAACCTTCAACCGCTGGGGAATCGCACAGAAGGCGGACGGCGCGCTGATCGGCACGTGCGGCTTTCACAAATGGGACAAACGGCATCGGAAGGCGGAGATCGGTTACGACCTGGCTCCCGAATTCTGGGGGCGTGGCCTGATGGCCGAGGCGCTGCGCGAAATAATCCGACACGGCTTCGACAGAATGCAGCTCAACCGAATCGACGCGCTGGTCTATACGGAGAACACGCGCTCAGTCCGGCTGCTCGAGACGCTGTCGTTTCAAGAAGAGGGCCTGCTTCGCGATTATTTTTTCGCACGGGGAAGGTACTTTGATCACGCCATCTACTCGGTCTTGAAGAAAAACAAAGCGTGATGGTAAGCCGAGGATCGAACGATTGGACGCGTCGCGTCGATATTGCGAACTCCGCGACCGACATCACGTGCTTAGACGCGGGGCTGCCCTGCAATTCCCGTCCGCCGGCGGCCGTTTCCTACAGGAAGGACAGCAAGAAGTTCAGGATCAATTGGATCAGGCTGATTATGAAACTGAAAATGTCCACGATCGGTCTCCGTTTCCGGTTTCGCGTCGCATCCGTTCGACCTTACATGAGATTATCGCGCATGCATCGCAGGACGGCAAGGCGCCGGGACAGACTCCGAGCTTGCGGTAGCGGTGGTCGTCGGGGCGCCGCGCGTCTCGGTCAGGGTCGGCAAGAACTCGAACTCGGCGAAGGCTTGGCCGTGGGTCGTTTTCTTGCTCCAAGTGTGAGGGGATCCGCAAAACATTTCACGCCGGCGACGGAATCCCTTAGCGGAGCGGACCGGCGATGAGTGACTGCCTCGCCGGTTTCGCTGAAACGGCCGCGCGCCGTTTTGGAAGAAAGCAGTGTAGCGGCCCAGACGCGGGTGTGCCAAGGCCGGTCGCATCCCGGGGCGTCGAGCGTCGTATAAAAGTGTAGATGCCGCGGTGTGCGACGTGACGGAACGTGCGTTTGGGTGTGAGAGTTGCGACTCACAGGCGCGGCGAGACGGGCTTGCTCCTCAGCAACGCCGGCCCGTCTTGCGCGCTTTCTCTGCTTCGCGAACACGTCGATTTGGCGGAACCGTTCGGCTGTTCGCGAGCCGGGGGGCGCGGTAGGATTCGATTGGAGCGGCTCTGGGTGGCGTGGTTTCCACAGTAGAGAATCTGAGAGTGAGTTCTACGATGCGACTTAATTGGATCGCGTGTCTGGTCACCCTGGCGCTCTGGGCCGCGGTTGGGTCGGCTCACGCGGGCGAGCCGCTCGGCCGTGCGAATACCGCGCCCACCCTCGCGGCCTGGTCCGACCTGCTGCCCGATCTCAGCACTGCTGCCGTGACGTGGTTCGGCGTGGTCGTAGTGCTCGTACTGACGATCACCACGGCGCCGGTTCGCTCCATGCGGAACCTGGACGGCCTGGTCCTGGCCTACCAGGCCATCGCCCAGCTACGGCAGCACATCCGTCGCGATTCCCGTATCCACGGCATAATCACAGACGGTGGCTCCGCGCCCAACGTGGTGCCGGACCGGGCCGCCGGCACGTTCCTGGTGCGGGCGCTGGGACCGGCCTATCTGGAGGAGCTGAAGGAGAAGGTGCAGCGCTGCTTTGAGGCCGGGGCCGCTGCCTCCGGGGCGACGGTGGACATCCGCTGGGACGCTCATCCCTACGCGCCGATGCGCAACAACACGTCGCTCGCCGCCGCCTACCGCGCCAACGCCGAGTCCGTGGGGCGTACCTTCATCGACGTGCGGCTCGATTCCACCGGCAGCACGGACATGGGGAACGTGAGCCAGGCTATCCCCTCTATCCACCCGATGTTCGGCATTGGGGCGATGGCGTTCAACCACACGCCGGCGTTCACGGAGGTGTGCGCGACGGATGCGGCGCACGGCGCGATGGTGCAGGTGGCGCAGGCGCTGGCGATGACCGGCGTCGATGTGGCGCTGGAGCCTGACCTGCTCCAGCGGGCGAAGGAAGAGTTCGCGTCCGGCAGGGGCTAGCCGTAGGGCCGATGGCGCGGGCGACCCGGACGGGCGCAGCCTGAAGGTAGGCCCTACGGGGTAACTAGGGCTTAGGGCGTGATGACGGCCCGCAAGATGGCCGTCTGCTTCCCCTCCCACTCGGCCTGCTGGAACGCCTCGTCGATCTTGTCCAGGGGGAAGTTGTGGGAGATGACGTTGGCCAGGGGGAAGCGTTCCTTGTTGCGGCTGAGGAAGTCCAGCGCCACCGGCAGGATCCAGGGGTCGTACATGTTGACGCTGATGATGCTCTTGTTACCCCACACCAGTTGGGAGGGATCGATCGCCACAGTCTGGCCCAGGCTGATGTTACCGACCTCCAGGTAGGTTCCGCCGGAGCGCAACATCTGTATCCCCTCGGGGATGACGGCGGGCAGGCCGACGAACTCGGCGACGAGGTCAGCGCCGCGGCCGCCGGTGAGGGACATCACCTTGGACGTGCGGTCCATCGGGGCCGGCGCCTCGTTGAGGTCGATCACCTCGTCGGCGCCGCAAGCCTTCGCCAGCTTGAGCCGCTCCGGCACCCCATCGATGACGATGATCATGCCCGCGCCCATGTCGCGGGCGACGGCCGTGGCGTTGACGCCGAGGCCGCCGGCGCCCTGGACGACCAGCGTGTCGCCCATCTTGAGGCCCGCCTTCTGGAGGCCGTAGATCACCTCGGAGAGGGCGCAGTTGACGGTCGTGACCATCTCTTCGGGCAGCTCGTCCGGCACCTTGAACACGAAGGCGGCGGTCTTCATGTAGAAGTATTCAGCGTAGGCGCCCGTGAAGTGGGGAGCGTTATCGGAGATGGGCGGGGGTGGGTACTTGGTCTGGCAGGCCGCGAACTCGCCGCGCAGGCACTGGTAGCAGCGACTGCAGGGGAAGAAGTACGGGTAGACGATGCGGTCGCCCTCCTTGAGCGGCTGCCCCTGCGAGTCGGTGGTGACGTTAGACCCCAGCTTGTGTACGTATCCCGTCATCTCATGGCCCAGGATGCGCGGGCCGGGCCCCATCATGGCGATACGGATATCGCCTCGCCAGACGTGCAGGTCGGAGCCGCAGATGCCGGCGGAGGTGACCCGGACGACGATGGCGTCCGGTTCCGGGTCCGGCACTGGGTACTCCCGCATCTCAAACGGCTTGCCTGTATCGAAGAAGACGGCTGCTTTACCGGTCTCGGACATGGTTCCTCCTTCCGAGGATAACTAAGCGCGCGCTAAGTATCGGCACTGACCGCATCCCCTGTCAACTACGTTCGGCTGCCGCATAGGGGTTTGAGCTGTGGGAGACGGGCCGACATCTAGAAGGCTCCCGTGGAGAGGAAT
>JACZRH010000233.1 GCA_022574815.1 Planctomycetota bacterium
AGGTCGCGGGGTCGGCCGCAACGCAGGCACGTACTCTGATCGCAGCATTTCAACGCGAAACACTCGGAAAATCCGATTTGCGCGCTCGGAAATCGGTAGATCACGCCCGCCACCGGCAGTATCAATAAGCCTATGTTCACACTTCCCAACGAACAGACGCTATACGGAGCGCTGGTGGCTCGCGACGCGGCCTATGACGGCGTGTTCTTCGCGGCCGTTCGGACCACGCGGATCTTCTGCCGGCCGACCTGCGCCGCAAAGAAGCCCCGGCGTCGGAACGTGGAGTATTTCGCGACGGCGCGCGACGCGCTGCACGCCGGCTATCGGCCTTGCCGCCGCTGCCGGCCGATGGACATGCACCGCCGCCCGCCGGCGTGGGTGAAAGAGCTGATGGAGCGGGTCGATCGCGCCCCCGGCGGCCGGCTGCGAGACGAGGACCTGCGCGTGCTGGCGATCGAGCCGGCGCGCGCCCGGCGCTATTTCAAGGAGCACTACGGCATGACCTTTCACGCCTATCATCGGGCTCGGCGACTGGGTTTGGCGTTGGCCGAGGTCCGCCGCGGGCAGGACTTGAACGCGGTGGGTCTGCGGCACGGCTTCGATTCGGCCAGCGGGTTTCGCGACGCGTTCGCGCGGTTATTCGACAAGCCGCCGGGAAACGGCCGGGCGATCGATTGCCTGCGAGCGGGCTGGCTGGACACGCCGCTGGGTGCGATGCTGGCCGTCGCCGGCGATGAGGGGGTTTGTCTGCTCGAGTTTGTCGATCGGCGCTCGTTCGAGGCGCAGGTGGCGGCGCTGCGTCGCCGATTGGGGGCGGCGATCGTGCCGGGCGACAACGAGTGGCTGGAGCGGCTCTCGGACGAGCTAGCGCGTTATCTCTTGGGAACGCTGCGGGAGTTCACGGTGCCGCTCATGCGGATCGGGACGCCGTTTCAACGGAAGGTCTGCGAACGTCTGACGCGCATCCCGTATGGGGCAACGCTGTCGTACGCGCGGCTGGCTGAGGACATCGGCCGGCCCGGGGCGCAGCGCGCGGTCGGTCGGGCGAACGGCGACAACCGGATCGCGATCGTGATTCCCTGCCACCGCGTCGTACGTAGCGACGGCTCGCTGTGCGGCTACGGCGGGGGACTGTGGCGCAAGCGGTGGTTGCTGGACCTGGAGCGCGGGCAAGGCCGCGTCGGGGCATGATTCGTCGAGCGGGTGCGTGCCGGGTGTGCTTTCGATGATTCAACTTGGAACTCTACTATTGTACGTCACTATGGGGCGCACGTCATTTCGAACGTCATGCTGCGCGAAGCGAAGCATCTGCCCGGTATTCGGCAGGAATCCTCGCTGTGCTCGGAATGACAATCCTGCGTTCAGAATGAGGATGCGGAGCGTTTCCCGCTCCAAGTCGTAGCTCTCGTGGCGCCCGGCTCGTCGAGCCGTCATTCCTCGACGGACGGGAGCGCGGACTTGAGGATGGCGGCTCGCGAGCTGCGGCCGTCGATTCGAGTCTCGAGCGGCTCGTCCAGGCGAATGTGGCGCACGAACTCGCTGTCGCTCTCCACCTTACGGGTGCTCAACCACTCCCAGTCGACAAAGCCGCCGTCGCTGCGCGGGTTGACCGTCAGGTACGCAATGCCCAAGGCGGTCAGGTTCTGAAAGAAGTGGCTGCCCTGCGACGGGTCGACCATGAAGTTTTCGAGGCTCGTTTCCACGATCACCCGCGCGGTGCAAATCTGCTCCCATTGGACCGGGATTCCCAGCCAGTGATTCGACGATCCCCAGCGCCCCGGACCGATCAGAACGCAAGGACGCCCGACGTCGTGCAACCGATCGTTTAGCTTTCCGACCTCGCGGGCGATGATCGCCGTCTTGCCGGCGTCGAAGGCATCCGGCTTTACGTAGATGATGTCGCGCACATCCGAGATCACGCCGTTGCCCAGCGCCAGCGGGCTCTCGCACATCAAGTCGTTTCGCGCGAGGTTGCCCAGGTCGATCTGCTCGGAATCGCCGCCGGCGACGTACGGGCGGATCTGGAGGATGGCGAATTCCTTGGGCTCGGTGTTGAGCGCGGCGGCGAATTCGACCTCGACCGGACAGCCCATGCCCTCGCGCCCCAGTTCGAGCACCCGCGCCAGAATCGGCGCCAGGGGAAACAGGTCCGATTTCAGCACATGCGCGAAAGTAACCACGCGCACGCCCGGCCGGTAAATGCCGTCATAAAACGCGTTGTTCTCTTCTGACCAGACCGATCCGACCGCCGCCAGCGTGCCATGCTCTTCGGCTTGGTCGAGTTCGAGCCGCACGATGGTGCGCTGCCGGTCCGATCCCGGCCCGCAATCCGGATGACTCAGGTCCAGCGCGAAAAAGCCGCGTTGCGACTGGTTCAGGAACTCCTCCCCCATCGCGAGCTGGGGCAAAACGTGCGGGTGTACCGGGCAGAAGCGCAACGCCTCACCGCCGTCCGCCACCATCGTGCCCAGGCCGAGCGCGACCGACGCGACGCCTTCCTCGGGCCGCATGTGCCCAAAGGGGTAGAAGTTGTACGAGCGGGCCACGCCGGCGAAGTTCGGATAAAAATGGTGCCCGTGCCGCGACCCCACCACGGGTTGCAGCAACACGGCCATCTTTTCCTCTTCGATGCGGTGCGGCGTCGCCTCCAGGTAACGGCGTGCGGCCGTGAGGAACGTCGACGCGTACACGAGCTTGATCGCGTCGCACAGGTGCGTCAGCCGCACGCGCTCGTCCGGGTGATTGTTGGGGATCATGTAGGTCGCGTAGATGCCGGCGAAGGGGTGATACTGCGAGTCCTCGAGCAGGCTCGAGGACCGGACGGCGATCGGCTGACGCACGGTGTCGAGATACGCCCGCAGGTTCGAGACCAGGCTTTCCGGGATGTCGGCCGTCAGGAACGCCCAGCGGAGCCAGTCGTCGTTTCCGGTCCGCAGCGCCAAGAGCCGCAGCCGGTTCTGTTCGAGAAACTGGTCGAAGGCGTCGGTGGCGATGGCGACCGAAGGCGGCACGCACACGCGCACGTCGGAGAACTCGTCGTCGAGCTTGGAGCGCAACAGGAGCGAGTCCATGAACGCCAACCCGCGTGCCTTGCCGCCCAGGGAACCGCCCGCGATACGGGCGAAGCGCGTGCCCGGGTCGAAACTCCCGCGCGAAAACTCCTCGACCACGCCCTGGCGATTCTGGCTCAGCGCCTCGCCGAACGCGGTGCGCAGGTAGCGTCGCAGCTCTCCCATGTCATTGAAATCCGCCACCGGCTGCGCCCGCAACCGCCGCGCCAGCACGAATTCGGTCCGCGCCCGCAGCCAGTTCGAGAAATGATTGCGGCTGGCATGGAAGTGGAGCGACTCCGCCGGGACCTCGTTCAGCCGCCGGGCCATCGCACGCAGGTCCGCCGCCCGGGCAACCTCGCGGTTGTCGGGCATCCGAAACACGAAGTCGCCGAAGCCGAAATTCACGAGCATGAACTCGCGCACGTCCTGGAGCAGCGTGCTCGAGTGCTTGTGCAGAAACCACGCGCCAATCGCTTCGGCGTCGGAGCGGTTGCCGGCGTCCGAGGACTGCAACAGCGCCGGCAGGTCGGGCTCTTCCGACTTGACCTGGCTGATGAAATCGAGCCCGGCCCGCGGGTCCAGCTCCCCCCCGCGCGGAAAGCGAACGTCCGCGATGACGCCGAAGAGGTTCTCCCGGTACTTCGTGAACAGCTCCATCCCGTGCTCGAACGTCTCGGCCACGAGCACCTTCGGGCGGGCCCGCAATCGCATGATGCGGTGCATGCGGTTGGTGCCGTCCGCCATCACCGACTGCATCTGGCTCACGAGCTCGGCATAGATGATCGGCAGCAGCGAGGAGCGGAAGTGGACCGAGTCCTCGATGAGAATGATTACGCCGACGTCCCCGATGCGCGTATCGTGTTCGGCGTTCCAGCGGTCCTCGAGCACCTTGATGATCGCGAGAAACAGCTTCGCGTCGCCGTGCCAGAGATAGAGGCTGTCGATGTGCTCGCCGGCCCCGTCGTCGATCAGCCGAGCCAGCTCCCACTCGGTCGCCACGAGCAGGACGACCGGGATGGCGGGGGCCAGCTCGTGGATCGAGCGGCCGAAGGCCTGCACGTTCATATTGCCGGCCCGCGGCATGGTGATGACCAGGTCGAAGCTCGCCTCACCGAGCGCGGCCAGGGCCTCGTCGGCGTTTGTGACGCGCGTGACGCGCGGGGCGCGGGTCAGGCCCAGCGAGCTGTATTCGGCGAAGATCAGCTCGGTCAGCAAGCCGTCCTCCTCCAGGATGAACGAGTCGTAGGCGCTCGCCACCAGCAGGATTTCGCGCACGCGTCGGGGCATCAGATTGGGGAAACGCGCCAGCCGCCAGTCGCGCGCCCGGCTGGCGTCCTCGCGTAGGGTTGAAGTTTCCGGTTTGTCGCCGGCGTCGCTGTGCATTCGACCAGATCCTTCCCCCGGGCATTCCATGCCTACGAGCATAGTTTGACGGCGCGGGCGCCGCGCCACAAGCCGCAGCCATCGTCGACAACGTCCGAGGCCGCATCCCCGGGTTTTCCGTTTCGCTCGGTCCCTCAGTGCCTCCGTGGTAAGGACATGTGCGCTAGAGGGCGATGGCCAGTATCGCAAAGATCAGCGAGAGCAGCCCCATGATCACCCCTGCGATCGCCTGCTTCGACGTTGTCCCGGCGCTGAGTGCCCCGCGCAGGCTCAACAACCCGAAAACGAGCGCCAGGATCGCGGGCACAAAGAACAGGAATAAAGGTAGGCTTACGATGCCGAGCACGAGCGACGCGACCGCCTTCGAGTCTGTCTCGATCGTGCGCACCGTCGGTGTGCCCTCGATCGTAAATGGCACGCCGCAGCTCTGGCAGTTGTTCGCGTCGATGTCGTTGGCGGATTCACAGCGCGGGCAGACGATGAACGCCGTGCCGTCGGGAGCGCGGACGATTCTTGGAGCCTGCTGACCGCTGGCACCGTAGGCGTGCATGGGGGTCGGGTTCTGCCCATCGTCCTCGATGTCGACTTTCATTGGCAGGCCGGTGCGCGGGTCGAGGTACGGGACGACGAACCCCGCCCCGCAGGTGGGGCAGCGCCCGGTCTGCCCCGACATGCCCGTGTGCGCCTCGAGCAGCGACTCGCAGCGCGAACAGGCGAAGTTGAAATTCCGCCGCGGCGAAAGGCTCGGGGCTTCGGAGCGGAGCGGCTTTCCGTCGTCCGACGGCTGCGGGACGCGAATCACGCTGGAGCAATGCGGGCATTGCACCTCCAGGCCCGCCCACGCGCGCTGCGCGAGCACGGGTCCCTCGCAACGGGCGCAGGTGACGGTGAACTCTCCCGGCGATGTCGAACTCGCCTCGGCCATGGCTCCCTCATTGCCGTTCGGCCGGCGGGATGGGGCGGCGTCCCGCACCGGGTTCTCGGACTTCTATCTTGCATCCGCCGGCCGGTTGCGTACACTGGGCTACACAAAGCGGCTCCGCGGGGCTATTCTAGTGCGAGGGCAGGGATGTTGAACCGGATGCGAGTCATGAAAAATGTCCTACTTCGAAGCGAGCGGGCACGCGGCCTGCTCCTGGCACTGCTCGCGGTCGCTCTCGGCGGCTGCAATCTCGCGGCGCTGCCCTTCCTGCTGTGGGCGGACGAGCCCACCCGCAAGGTGGCGGCCGAGTACCCCTACCTGGGCGAAAAACGCACCTGCATCGTCGTCTGGGCGGAGATGGACACGCTCTTCGAGTACCGCGACGTGCAGTGGGAGCTCTCCGAGTTCGTCGCCGCCGAGCTCGAATCCAAAGTCCCCGGCACCACCGTCGTGCCATGCCGCGAAGTGGTCGACTACCAGCGGCGGACGCTCGACTGGGACCGGCAGGACCCCGCCGAACTCGGAAAACGATTCGGGGCCGAACGCCTGCTGCTGATCGAGCTGACCCAATACGGCACGCGCGAGCCCGACAGCCCGCACCTGTACCGTGGGCACGTGGGGGCCAACCTGCGCGTCTACGACACGGCCTACCCCAAGTCCGAGCCGGCCTATCGCGGTTCGGTCGATACCGTCTACCCGCCCGACTCGGTCGGGCTGTGGAGTTCGGACGACCGCGGCATTCGGCGGGCGATGATGCAGGCCTTCGCGGTGGACGTCGCGAACAAGTTCTACGACCGGCTGGTCAAGGTGCGCTGAGATGCGTGCGGCTCGAATCGGCTTCCTGCTCCTGCCGCTGACGATGTTCCTGGTCGGCTGCAACGTCTTCGGGGCGATGGTCTATTATCTGTCGCCGCGCCAGATGCGCGACGCCGAGTTCGAGTTGGCGCGGGGCCGGGTCGCGATGGTCATCGAATGCGCCCGGCCGGAAGAGGATAACCCGGTCTTCGCGCGGGCGCTGGCGGAGGAAGTCAACGCCCTTTTCACGCAACACAAGGTGCCGACTCGCATCATTCCCTTCAGAGAGCTCGCCGCTCTTCGCCGCGCCAACCCCAACTACCCGAGCTGGAGCATCCAGCGAATCGGCCGCGAGTTGGGGGCCGAACAGGTCTTGTACGCCCGCCTCGATACACTGCGTTTTCGCGAGACGCCCGATCATCCGATCCTGTCGCCCTATGCGGCCATGCGCTTGAAGGTCATCGGCACGAACGAATTGAAGAACCAGGCCCGGCTCTGGCCGGATGACGCGCACGGCCGCGAAGTAACGTGCAGCCGGCCGCCGGTCGAGGCGGTCGATTATGAGGTCAGCGACGCCGAGGCCGCCAAGCTGGGGCGCGACGCCGCCCAGATCGTCGCCCGGCTCTTCTTCCGCTGGGACGAGGAAGAGATGCCGCAACGGGAACGTTGAGCGCCATGCCCGTCCGAGCGACCGCGGCCCGCCTGACGCTCCTGGCGCTCGCAACACTCCTGATCGTCGCGCTCTCCTCTCTGCTCGGATTCAAATGGCTCGGCTGGAACGAGATCTTCGGCGACGAGCCGAGCGTCGCCTACTGGCGGCTGCGCTTTCCGCGGACGCTCCTGGCCGCGTGCGTCGGTGCGGGGTTGGCGATCGGCGGGGTCATCTTCCAGGCCCTCTTCCGCAATCCACTCGCGACCCCCTACACGCTGGGCATCGCCAGCGGCGCGTCGCTCGCCGCCGCCATCGGGATCATGAACGGCGTGCCGGGCGTTTGGTCGTGGGGATCGAGCAGCGGCCTCGGCGTGGCTCTGCCCGGTTTGCCGCTGCTGGCGTTCGCCGGCGCGATCGCGGCGATGAGCCTGGTGTATCTGATGGCTCGGCTGCGGGCCGGGCGCGACATGACGCGTCTGCTCCTGGCCGGCGTGTGCGTCGCGTACATGAGCTCGGCGGGCATCATGCTGGCAACCTACCTGTCCGACGGCACGGTCACCAAGGACATTGTCATGTGGCTGATGGGCGCGCTGGACCGGGTCGAGCCCTGGGCGAGCCTGCAAATCGCGCTCGTGCTCGTGCCCGTGCTCGTGTTCGGCGTCTACTCCCACCGCGCCATGGACCTGCTCGCGATGGGCGAGGACCTGGCGGCGGCTCGCGGCGTCGCGGTCGCGCGAACCATCTGGCTCAGCTTCGGGCTCGTCGGCGTGCTGACCGCCGTCATCGTCGCCAAGTGCGGGCCGATCGGCTTCGTCGGTCTGATGGTCCCGCACATCGCCCGCGCCGTGCTCGGCGTGCGCTTCCTGCCGCTGCTGCTCGGCTCGGCCCTGCTGGGGGCGGCGTTCCTGGC
>JACZRH010000234.1 GCA_022574815.1 Planctomycetota bacterium
TGGCAGCGTTGCTGTCGGTCGGCCGTGCGCGAGCGAGCAGCGAGTCGGGCCCGGGTACGTTCGCTGACCCGTTCGTCGGCAACAGGTCGATGCCACGATTGTGGCTGCCCATCGTTTCGGCGTGCGTTCTGGCCGTGCTGACCTGGCAACGGTGCAAAGTCTATCGCGACGCCGAAACGCTGTGGCGTGACACGCTCGAGAAGAATCCCACCGCATGGATGGCACATCTGAATCTCGGGCGCGAATTGAGCGGCCGCAAGGCGTTTTCCGAGGCGATGGACCACTATCGCGAAGCGCTACGGCTTCGACCGGCGTACGCAATGGCACATTACAACCTGGGCAGCACTCTTCTCAAGACTGAGAGGCTCGACGAGGCTGTCGAGCACTTCACGAGAGCGATCGAGTGTAACCCCGAGCTGATCGACGCTTATGTCAACCTCGCCATTACCCTCGCGGAACAGGGCAAACTCGACCGGGCCGCCGCGGCCCTCCGAAAAGGGCTGAGCGTTGACCCCGCCCGCTTCGACATGCACACGCTGCTCGGCGATGTCTTTGTTACCCAGGGCCAGGTTGACGACGGCATCGGGCACTACCTCGAGGCCCTGCGTCTAAACCCAAGCTACACCGTGGCGCAGGACCGGTTGGGCAAAGTCATCACCGCCGAGCAAGACCCCGCCCTCGCCGAGCCCCTCATTCGCCGCATACTCACGCGCTGCCGCGACCGCCTGGGCAACCACCACGCCGCCACGCGCTCATGCATGGCCTATCTCATTCACCTGCTGCGGCAACAGGGCCGGACCGCCGAAGCCGATGCGCTTCAGCTCGAATTCACAGAAATCCAGAAATGGCTGGGACGACCGTGAGGCGTGCCCCGGCGCTTTGCGCTGCGGGCCGGAACGCCGAAAGGCGGCGGCGTGAGGAGGCTTCATGCCAAAGACTCTCCCTAGCCGTCCGCTGAAAAAGGGGACTGGCTCCGAGCAGACCGGCGAGAAGTCGGGAGCAGACTGCGGCGCCTTCCCTCATCGTCATTTCCACAGTCCGTTCTGTTCGGCTATCTCACTCGCTGCGCGCAATTCCTCGAAATCGCTCGGCGAGATCATCCACGCTTCGGGCAGCGGTGCCCGCGCCAGCGGGTCCTGGTTCGAAGCATAAACGCGCAGCGCCACCCGTTCGCCGACCCTGGCGTCCGCGATCAGGTGATATTTGTATTGCAGTATCGTGTCCAACGCTTCGAACGGCGGTTGCGTGACGACTATCAGCCGGACCGGTTGTTCATGCAGATCGGCAATCAATTCGGCACGCCGTTGCTCGCGTCCCGAAGAGGCAACGACGAGCGATGCCCGCACCATCGTGTACTTGCTCGGCGTTCGCCGACGTGAGTACTGATAAACACCAGTCAATTCGCCGTACTGGTAGATGTAGTCGCTTTCGCGCGTCAGGTCAGCGACCATCAGACCAAGTTGTCGACTCCAGATGTTCCATACCCCATAACGCAAAAAGGACAACTGCTCTCCGTTGAATGCGAAGTACCAGCGCGCGTGCCCGGCAAGCGTCCATCCCGAAAGAACGCCCAGTCCGAGGACCGCTGCTAAACGCACCGCCAAACCTGCCGATCTGGAACAACCACGCCGCCATCGTATCTCGAGGGTCCGAGCGACGAGCATGCCGATCGCCATTGCCAGCGGTGGCAGCATCAAGTGATAGTAGTGCCGCCAAAAGAAGCCGGAAAAAACAACCTCGATAAATGCGGCCGCACAAAGGAGTCGCACAAGTGCGTTCGGCGCACTGCGCCAGCGACCCACAATCAGGCCGGCCAGCCCGCTCCACCAGAATGCTCCCGAGGCCTTGAAGGTCCAGAGCCGCGCCGTGAAGAAACCGAAAAGGCGATTTGAACCGGCCGAGGCGGCGGGCTGGACATAGCCGAGATTGAACCCGAACACCGCCTCGACGAAGGCGCCGGCCCTTCCGGTCGCCAGAAAGTACACAAATTGCGCAAGCCAGACCAGCACCGGCCCCGCTCCGAAGATGAGTATGGCGCGCAGCAGCGCGCGCCGGCGGCGTCGTTTGCGCGTGCGCCGCCACGTATGCCAGACCAGCCAGGGAACGAATAGCGCCCACAGGATGGCGAGTACGGGCTTGAACGCCGATGCGATTCCGATGGCCAGTCCAGCCAAGCCGAGTGCCGGCCAAGACGTTTTCCGCGCATGATGCAGCATGAGCCAGGCGCCAGCCACGGCGCAGGTGTTCATGTAGATTTCACGGTTTGCCCCGTCGCCCTCGGTCCCGGGATCGGCATTGACCAGTGCCCACATCAGTGCCGCGCTAATTGCCGCAGCACGGCTGTGGTGCGCCCGCATAAGTCCAAAAATCAGGAACAGCGTGCCGAGACTGAATGCCGTAGCGACTCCGCGGTAGGCGGCCTCACTCGTTCCGACGAAGTACTGCACAGCGCCGTACAGCGCAAAGACAAGCGGCGGCTGATGGTCCCAGATATCGACGTAGAGCCGGTCGCCGGCCGCTAAACGACTGGCAATGTATGCGTAATTGGCTTCATCTGGATCGAGCGGCGCTGTGAAAGCATGCGAGCGCGCCCAAACGATGTACACGGACAAGACGAGCAGAACGACGAAATCCAAGACCACTGCTGGTCGCCGAAGGCCATCTATCGAAATGGCTCGCGCACGATGCCGTGCGACGGTTGTCGGTTTGCTGGTTCCAACCTGGGCCATCACTTGAGCGTCCGAACCCGCGGCGGCGGCCAATCGCGGATCGAGGTCGCCGTTCAGGGTCACATGAGAATCCAGTCTCGCACTGGGTTGAGTATCGCGGCCTGCCTGACGGCGCGAAGAAACCTCAGGCGCGAAATACGCGCGGGCATGCCCATCTGGTCGTCGGAATTCACGGCATGACAGATCTCGGCGAACAGCTTCAGCGTATCGTCGATCGAGTGCTCCTTGCTACCCATGCACACGTCCAGCGATTGGCCGCTAATCCGAAATTTCCCACTTGTCCCGACATCACCCATCTGCCGCCTCGACGGCGGCGACATCGACCCCTGCTTCGCCGGTCTCGGCGGCGGGAATTGCCCGTAGAAACCCGTAAAGGCTATGGCTGCCGGTACAGGCGAACCAGGTCGGCCACCTCGTCGATGCCGGTCAGGTCGACGATGCCATCCCCGTCGCGGTCGTGCAGGACCGTGCAGGAGCCCGCGCCGGGTGTGCTCAGACGCGCGGCTTCGCTGAATACGCCGCCGCCGAGGTTGCGAAAGACGGTGAAGCGCCTGCTCGAGTAGCTCGAAACGGTCATGTCCAGGTCGCCGTCGCCGTCGAGGTCGCCGAGGTCGATGGCGATGGGAAACGATCCGGCCGGGTAGCTGCCGCTGGAGTCGAGACCGCCGACGCCGTCGCCGAGGAAGATCTCGCCGCGCCCGGCGCCGGAGATGGCCGCGGCTGCGTCGGGGATGGAATCGCCGTTGACGTCCCCGCAAACCACCATCCACGGCCGCGACAAGCTGGCGCGCTTGGTGTGAAAGGAGAACCCGCCGTTGCCGTCGCCCAAGAGCGTCGCGATCTCCGACGAGCTGTACCCGACGACCACCAAATCGAAAAGGCCGTCGCCGTTCATGTCGGCAGCGGCGACGCCGGTCTCGCCGCCGACGCCGGCCTCGAAGGGTATCTGCTTCTCGAACGTGCCGTCGCCGCGATTGATCAGCAGCGACAGGTTGCTGGATTGCCGGTTGGCGGTAATCACATCCGCGTCGCCGTCGCCGTCCACGTCGAAAACCGTCAGGCCGCGCGGCTGGTTGCCGACCGGATACTGGCGCTGCGGCAGGAACGTACCGTCGCCGCGCCCGATGAGCACCGAAACGTTGTGATCGAGAATATTGGCGACGACGAGGTCGACGATCCCGTCGCCGTTCAGGTCGAGTCCCTCGCTGGGGCTGCAATGAAAGCCGACGCCATAGTTCGTCGGCCCGACGAACGTGTCCCCGCCCACGTTCAGGAAGACGGAGACGTTCGACGAATCCTCGTTCGGCACGGCCAGGTCAAGATCCCCGTCGTCGTCCAAATCGCCGCCGTGAGCCCCGTACGGGATTCGACCCGGCAATAGTGTTTGGGTGTGGGTAAAGGTCATCGGCGCCGCGTCCGAGCGCGCCCAGAAGGTGAAAGCATACGGCGTTCCCAGGGCGTCACCTTCGATGGCGCGCACTTGTCGCGCAACGTTGACGAAAACCGCTTCGCCGGCCGAAAAGCCGCGTGATCGAACGAAGGTGACCGTGCGCCCGCCGTTGGACAGCACAAACTGCCCGGCGACGGGCCCGCTCCAGCGCCCCAGCACGTGCAACGAGGAAGGGCTCAGCGTGGCCGGATCGACGGCGCGGTTGAATGTAATGGATACGTGAGCGGCGCGATCAAATCCGACGGTCTCCGGCGGCGGATTGACGCGGACGACGCGCAAGCGCGGCAACTTCAGAATCGGCGGGCCGTTGAGCTGCGGTGTGGGCTGCGCGAAGGTCAGGGCACCGAGACACAGGACCATACTCGGCGGAAGAACACGATCGACGAATCGCACGGCAACACCTCCAGTTCTTGTGGGACGAGCGGCCCTCGCAGGGCCGGCAAATCTGTCCGGCGGCGACCGCACTCTGTTCGGAAATCGCCCGCTGCATGAAATCTTAGCACAAAGCGCGAGCGGGACGAAGCGCGCGAACCCGCGTTCGAGCCCGCGGCGCCGGATGCCTGACCGATCTTCCGGCTCTTGCACACGAGAATCGTTCGTGGGCGGAGGCGTGGCCCTGACAGACGCGGGTGCCCCCCACTCCTCTAAGGGCGCTTCCCAAAATGCCGTTTCGTGTCCAATCCACCGCCAACGGCGGGTATAAACAGGTGAGCGACACGGTCAGCCGTGTTTCTGCCGGCGTTCGACGCCGTCGGAGCATGTTTGGGATGGTGAGCTTGCCGCTGGGAACTGGGGTAATTCGGGATCGCGGACGGAACCCGCGAGTCCCTGTGCGCACGGGACGCGGCTGGGATGCGCCCCGTGTGCGCTCCTCTTCGCGATCAGCCCCGCTTCCGAGAGCACCGCCGAGTCGTTGTCCGACAACGACGCGGCGGAGACGTTCGGTCCCGTATGCTAACGGCGTCAGCGCGGTAAATGCCCTTGCTTATTGTGAATATCAAGTGACGCAATGGAGACGAAAATGCGACATCTCATGCCACTTCTTGCCGCGGCAGCGATGGTCCTGAGCACCGCTCCGGCCTACGCCGACCTCGGCGATCAACTCGCCAAGCTCCTCGCCGACGACGCAGCGCGCGGCGACCTGTTCGGCTCTACCGTCTCGCTCAGCGGCGATACCGTCATCGTCGGGGCCAGCCGCGTCGACGACCTCTGCCCAAGTCCACTTCCAGGTCGAATTCCAGCCGACCAAGATTGCGGTGCGGCGTACATCTTCCAGCTAGACGCCCAAGGCACATGGGTCCAGGTCGCAAAACTCACCGCCGCGGACGCCGTGGCGTTTGACGAGTTTGGGAACTCCGTCTCGCTCAGCGGCGATACCGCCATCGTCGGGGCTCATCGGAGCAACGAGACCGGCACCCTCTCCGGATCAGCGTACATTTTCAGGCGTGATTTTGGCGGGCCGAACAACTGGGGGCAGGTCATGGAGATCACCGGCTCCGACACCGCGGCGTCTGACCTCTTTGGCAAATCCGTTTTGATCAGCGGCGATACCGCCATCGTCGGGGCTGTTTTCCACGACCACGCAGTCCCGACTTCCGGTTCGGCCTACATCTTCCAGCGCGACGCCGGTGGGCCGGAAAACTGGGGTCAGGTTGCAGAACTGACTGCCGCCGATGCCGCGGGCGCTGACTTCTTCGGCTGGTCCGTCGCGCTCAGCGGCGATACCGCAATCGTCGGGGCATGGGCGGACGACGACGCCGGCATCGAATCCGGCTCGGCCTACATCTTCCAGAGCGATTTCGGCGGACCGGGAAACTGGGGCCAGGTGGTCAAACTCACCGCCTCCGATGCCGCCCGCTCTGACTCCTTCGGCTGGTCCGTCTCGCTCAGCCGCGATACCGCCCTCGTCGGGGCACCGGGGCACGACGACCACGCCGCCAACTCCGGCGCGGCGTACATCTTTCAGCGCGATTTGGGTGGGCCGGACAACTGGGGCGAGGCCGCCAAGCTCACCGCTTCCGACGCCGCGACGCGTGACACCTTCGGCAGCGCCGTCTCGCTCAGCGACGACACGGCCATCGCCTCAGCCACCGGAGACGACGACGGCGGGCACCTGACAGGCTCAGCGTACGTCTTTCGGCGTGACGCCGGGGGCAAAGACAACTGGGGCGAAATCGTCAAGCTCACCGCCAAGGACCCCGCTCCGATTGACCAATTCGGTTCCGCCGTCGCGGTCGACGGCGAGACCGCCATTGTCGGGACTGCTTGGGACGACGAGGCCTGCCCGGAGGACCCGAGCTGCAACTCCGGCTCGGTGTATCTGTTCGACGTCGGCGACACACGCAGCCCCGGCGACCTGAATTGCGACGGCGTATTCAACGGCGCGGACATCGACCCGTTCTTTCTCGCGCTCGGCGACCCGCCGGCCTACCTGCTGCAATTCCCCAACTGCGACCCGCTCAACGGCGACATGAACGGCGACGGCCGCCTCGACGGCGGCGACATCGACCCCTTCTTCACCTGCCTCGGCGGCGGGCAGTGCCCGTAGCATGGGAAGGTCCAATTGAGTTTGTCCAGCGGGCCGCTCGCTTTGGGCGGCCCCTCCTTTGTTGCTCCTTCGAGCGGGAAGTGCCGACCATTGTCGTTCCGAGCGTTGCGAGCAATCTTGCTGAATCCCGGGCGAGATGCTTCGCGTAGCGCTGGCAGGGCTGGGCGAAATCCGTCCGCGCAAAGCTGGACAAACGGATACATCCTGCGGCGTAGCGGGCGCGGAGTCTCTCACGAAAGGCCGTCGGCAAATGCAAGCTCAACGGTGAGCCAAGACATTTTACCTTGCACTGCCGCGATCTTACTAGCCGAAGCAAGAAGTGTTGAACACCGTCATTCCGAGCGCTGCGCCAGATGCTTCGCTCCGCTCAGCATGACGTTCATTGTTTCGTGCTCCCAGGAGTAACTGCGAATGCGCGGTGGATGCTTTCGATTTCGAGCCGTTTCTCGTGCAGCTCATCGGCCCCTGATCGTCGGATAATCCGACGCCGGACGCCCTGAATGATCGAAGGAGAATCGAATGTTCCCAATGCCACGCAGAGGACTTTGGTTGGCGGCCACGCTTGTCGTGGCTTGGAGCTGTGCCGCGGCAGCCTTCATCCTGAGCACCGGTACGGCCTACGGCGATCTCGGTGATCAACTTGCCAAACTCCTGCCCGACGACGGCGCGGCGGGGGATCTCTTCGGTCATTCCGTCGCGATCAGCGGCGCCACCGCCATCGTTGGGACCCCCTATGACGACGACAACGGCATCGACTCCGGCTCCGCCTACCTCTTCGATATCACCACGGGTCGGCAGATCGCCAAGCTCCTGGCTGACGACGGCGCGACGCACCACGACTTCGGCGTCTCCGTCGCGATTAGCGGCGCCACCGCCATTGTCGGAGCCACGAGGGACGACGACAACGGCAACGCATCCGGCTCCGCCTACCTATTCGCCACCGCCTCGGGCCGGCAAATCGCCAAGATTCTCCCCGACGACGG
>JACZRH010000235.1 GCA_022574815.1 Planctomycetota bacterium
CCGCCCACCCGCTCGGCACCGACGACCTCGGCCGCAGTCTGATGTGGAGGACTCTGTACGGCGGAGCGATCTCGCTGAGCCTCGGCCTGCTCGCGGCAACCATCGCCGTCGTGATCGGGACGACCTATGGCTTGGTCGCCGGCTATGTCGGCGGGCGGACCGACGAGATCATGATGCGGATCGTGGACGTGCTATTTGCGCTGCCGTACATGCTGCTGGTGATGCTGCTCGCGGTCTCGCTGGGAGCATGGCTGGAGGATCTGCGCTGGGTGGGCCGCGAGTGGTCGCGTTTTATCGTGCTGGCGCTGGCGATCGGTGGCGTGAGCTGGCTGACCATGGCCCGGGTCATTCGCGGGCAGGTGCTCACGATCCGCGAGCAGCCTTTCATCGAGGCGGCCCGCGCGATGGGCCTGCCGACTGCACGCATCCTGCGGCGGCACATCCTGCCGAACACCATGGGCCCCATCGTCGTCTTCGCCACTCTGACCGTTCCGCACGCCATCCTTCAGGAGTCGTTTCTGAGCTTTCTGGGCGTGGGCGTACAGCCGCCGCAGGCAACCTGGGGTTCCTTGGCCGCGGAAGGCATCCAGGCCCTCAATCCGATCGAATTCGACTGGTGGCTGGTCGTTTTCCCCTGCGCCGCATTATCGGCAACGCTCGTAGCGCTGAATATCGTGGGTGACGGACTACGAGACGCGTTGGACCCCCGCACGGACGCGCTCTGAGCCAGGCAGGCTATTGATCCGGCGGCCCGCCGGCCCTACACTCGCGCACACGTTTGGGGATTGGTGTAACGGTAGCACGACTGGCTCTGGACCAGTTAGTCCAGGTTCGAATCCTGGATCCCCAGTGACGGCGGGTCATTACGGCGGTTGCGCGGCCGGGATCCGCCGAAAAGGCTGCGAAAAAGGCCGAAAAACGGGTCAAAAAAGTGGGCACAATTTCGCTTGCCCTATCCGGCGACAGCGGCTACAATTTGCAGCGCAAACGACGCACTCATACACGGTCCCCGGGCCGGAAGCGTCGGAGTACGTGTCCCCCCCCGCACGTCCCGACCGCCGGCCCACTTTTTTTGGCTCGCTTATCCCCCCGACGAACAGCAAGGCCGTGCGGGCAGATTGAGGCGTCACGGACGCGCCCGCGTTTACGGCGTCGCTGCGTCGCCGGACAGCCGCCGCCCGTCCGTATCGTAAAGGCTGAGATCAACGTCGCGCAGCACCTTGGTCATGTGAACGATCTGCCCGGTGTGACACGAGAAATGCTCGACGACGTGAAAGACCGCCGAGAGTGTGCTGAGCTCGTAGCCCTGGATCTTGCGGGCGGCTGAGACGTCGGCCGGCGAGAGTCCCGAGATGACACGGATCGCGCGCGAGACGATCTGTTCCAGGGCCGCGACGACCTGCTCGGCCGACAGCGGTCCGCGCTGGGCGAACTCGGCGGCGCGGTCACGATCGAACGGTTCGCCGGCGATCCCGGCGAGCACCCATTGCCGCACGTTGCCCGTCAGATGGAGGATCAGATTGCCGACGCTGTTGCAGTGCGCATTGGCACGCTGCCAGAGTTCTTCGTCGTCGAGCAGGTTGGCGCAGCGGGTGATCTGCTTGAGGTTCAGCGCCAGCTTCTCGGATGCAGAGCGCGTGAAATCTTGAGTCAGACGTTCGGCGTCCATCGTGTCGGTCCTCGGATTTCATCCGGCGGGCTATGATGCAGGGTATGATTATGTAAGCATTGCGGCTTCGCGGTCAAAGCCAAACGCGATTCGTTGACACACCTCAAGGGCGTACCTACCATCTCGCCCATGTTTCGATCAAGAGGCGCGGTAACGCCGGCGCGGCGGCGGGTGAATATGGGCAAGCGGCAAAGGCAGGTTCGTTGCGGTAAGTGGCTCATTTCGGGGGCGGCCGTTCCGGTCGCGATCTTGCTGGTCGTTGCCTGCCGCAGCGCGAGCGTCGATCTGATCCCGTCGATCGCAACCTATCGAGACCGAATGCTGGCCGAGCACGCCGACTCGGCGGCGACCGCTGAGAACTCGCGGCCCAGTGCCTGGGCGGAGCGGACGACGCGCGCGGCGCTGCCGATCGTGCGGCCGGTTGCGTCGCAGTCCAACCTGCCGCAGCGCCGCTCACTGGTCACGCAAGTACCGACGACCTCCCAGCCCTCCCCCGAGGACGTGCTCCGTCAGATCCCCGACCCGACCGAGGTGCGCGCCCTGTTCGCAGCGCGCTTGAAAGAGCTCGAAAGAGAAGCGGCCCGGCGCGACGAGCAGCGCGTCGTCAGCAACTACCGCCGCATGGTCGACGAGGCCGAGCGGCTGCTGGCCGAGTTGAGCCGCCCCGACCCGATCCGGCTGAGCCTGGCCGAGTGCATCCAGCGCGCCATCGAGCACAGCTATGCGATCCGGATCGAAGCCTACAATCCGGCCATCAGCCAGACACAGCTCGTCGAGGCCGAGGCGGCCTTCGACGCCGTGTTCTTCCTCGACAGCGCGTGGCAGAACCTCGACGCCGCCACGCCGCCGTCGCAACTCGCGGCGGGTCAGAGCGATATCCGCTCGATTTCGGGCGGCATCCGCAAGCTGTTGCCGACGGGCATGCAGGTCTCGACCGTACTCAGCCAGAATCGTAGAAAAACCGACCTGAGCTTTCAAACGCTGAACCCGGCGTATTCGTCGAGTTTCACCGCGACAATTACTCAGCCCCTGCTGCGCGGTTTCGGGCTCGACTACAACCGGTCGCAGGTCAACATACAGCGGGCGCAGCTCGAAATCGCGCGGGAGATCTTCCTGCAACGCGTGCGCGACACGCTTCAGCAGGTCGAGCAAGCGTACTGGCGGCTTGCGCAGGCGCGCCGATCGGTTTCGATATTCGCGGCATCGACCGCTCAGAACTTCATCACCTACGAAAACATGAAAGGCCGGCTCGGGCACGACGCGACGCCGGTCGAGGTCGCCAACTCCGAATCGCGTTGGCGGAACAGCCGCGTCACGTTTCTCGAAACGATCAAGAACGTCCGGGACGCCGAGGATGTGCTCAAGCTGCTGATGAACGACCCGGAGCTGTTGCTCTCGAGAGACATCGAGCTCATTCCGACCGCAGCGCCCGTCGCCGTCCCGTTCGCGCTCGATCATTTCGCGGAGGTGCGCGCCGCGCTCGACGCGCGAAGCGAGATTCGCCAGGCGCGGGCCACGATCGAGCAGACCCGCATTCAGACCGCGGCGGCCAAGAACCAGTCGATGCCGCAGCTCGACTTGAACTTCAACTACGAGGTGCAGGGTATCGGTTCGTCCGCCGATGCGAGCTTCGACAATCTGACCACGAACCGGTTTCGGTCGTTTACCGTGAGCGTCAATTTCAGCTACCCGTTCGGAAACCGAGCGCGCCGCGCCGCCTATCGCAGGGCGCAGCTCCAGGAGTCCCAAGCGGTCGTGGGGCTCAACCAGGTGACCGACGGCGTCGTGCAGGAGGTCAACAACGCCATCCGCACGCTCCAGGTGCGCTATTCGCAGATCTCGCCGCAATTCCAGGCCGTCCTCGCCGCGGCCCGCAATTTGCGAGCGCTCCAGGCTCGGACGCAGGCGATTAACCCGAACTACCTCGAAACCGAGCTCAGCGGCGTCGAGCAGCTCGCCAACGGGCGGAACCGCCTGTTGCAGGTCATCACGGACTACAACGTCGGCGTGGTCGACCTCGAGCGGGCCAAGGGCACGCTGCTGCAATACAACAACGTCGTCGTGACCGACCAGCCTTAGCACATCGCACGCACGCCGAATTGAGATTCGAGTGCCGCCAATTAGAATCTGCGGCGGTGCTACGCGAAGCCGGCAGTTGATGAGACGGTCCTGTGCCGCCGGCGCCGGATGACGAAAGGCGGATGCGTGCCGCGCGATTCGGAAAAATCTCAGACGCGATTCCTGTCAGGCCCTTGGCCGGCCCCCCTGCTCGCACTGCTCTTCTTCGCCAACAGCCTCGGCAACGGCTTCGCGTACGACGACAACGCGATCGTCAACGGCAACCCGCGAATTCAATCGCTGATCCACTTCAGCGACATCTGGCTCTCCGACTGGTGGAAGCCCTACGGCGATAAGGCGCTCGAGCCGTTTCAAAAGCGTGATCGGCTCTATCGCCCGATGGCCGTCTTCTCCTTCGCGCTGAATTATGCCATGCACGAGCTGCGCCCGGCTGGCTACCACGCGGTCAACGTGCTGCTGCACGCCGTCGTCTGTCTGCTGCTCTGGCACTTCGCACAGCGGCTATTCGCCGATCGGACCTTATCGACCTGCGCGGCGGTGCTGTTCGCCGTACATCCGGTCCACTGCGAGGCCGTCGCCAACGTCATCGGGCGGGCCGAAGTGCTGGCGGGGCTGTTCTTGCTCGTCGGCTTGCTGGCGTTGATGCCCCGCTCCGGCGCCGCGGGCTGGAAACGCGGCGTGCTCGCGGCCGCGGCGTTTCTGGCGGCCCTGCTTAGCAAGGAGACCGCCGTTTGCTATTTGGGCGTGGCCCTGCTCGCACTGGTTTTCAAGCACAAACGCGA
The DNA here is from genome assembly GCA_022574815.1 of Planctomycetota bacterium. Classification (GTDB taxonomy): domain Bacteria; phylum Planctomycetota; class Phycisphaerae; order UBA1845; family Fen-1342; genus JACZRH01. The sequence goes on from JACZRH010000235.1 coordinate 4,531, forward strand.
CGGGCAAACGACCCGGCGCTGGTGGAAGACGCACGTTGCGCTGCTCGTTCTTCCCGTGCTCGTGTACTTCCCGCTGCGGTACGTGGCCCTGGACCATCACATCCTGCGCGACAGCCCACCGAGCTACCTGACCAATCCGCTGGTCGGCGCAGAACCAGGCCCCCGAAAGTACCTGCCTTTCACCATCGTCGGCCATTACACGCGCCTGCTGCTGCTGCCGGAAAAGCTGAGTGCCGATTACGGGCTGGCGATCATCGACCCACGCGGGGGTCCGGAACTGCTCACGGCGCTGGGCGCCGCGGCAGCCGTCGCGGTGGGCATCGCGCTGTGCGGATTCTTCAGCGCATCGTCAACCCGGCGCCGGCTGGCGGTCTTGGCCGCCATGTCAGTCGCCAGCTACGCGCTGATCTCCAACACCGTGCTGCTGATCGGCGTCTCCCTGGCCGAGCGTCTGCTCTACTGGCCGTCCGTGCCCCTGCTGCTGTTGCTGACCGCGGCCGTCCTGGCGATGTGGCGGCGCGTCCGGTCCGCCGGCCAAGCCCAACACCGCACCGCACGCCTGCTACAAATCGGCGGCGCGGCGGCGCTGGTCGTTCTCGGAGCGCGGACCTACCTGCGCAACCCCGATTGGAAAGACGACCTGACTCTGTTCGAAACCGACGTGCGGACGTATCCCAACTGCGTGGTTCACAACGGTATCTATGCAACGGAGCTCGTCAGTCTCGCGTACGACACGAAGAACCCCCAAGTCCGCCGTGCTTTTCTTTTGCAGGCGGACGAGCACCTGAAAACAGCCCTGGCGTTGCACCCGCCCAACGCCGAGGCGCTGACCCTGCGCGGGGAGGTCTACGCGCGGCTCGGCGACGTTCCGCGCGCCCTCTCCTTTCTTGATGCAGCGGTTCGCTTTGATCCCAACAATCCCATCCCGCAGAGGCTGAGGCTGGAGTTGCTGGGCGATACCGCCGATGCGGCGGCGCGGCTCGCGGAGCTCGAAACGGCGATCAGCCGGGTACCCAACGATGTCGCGCTGCGCATCGAAATCGCCGTCTTGCTGCGGGGCCGGGGGCGCTACCGCGAATCCGTAGCGCACCTGGAGCACGCTTTGCGGGTTGATCCACAAGACATCACGGCGCAACGGCTCTACGGACAATCGCTGGCCAGCTACGACGAATTCGCCCGCGCCGCCGAGATCTTCCGCGCCGTTCTGGCCCGCGAGCCGAACGACTGGGAAACGCACGCGAATCTGGCCGCGGTGTTGAGCACTCAGGATCCGGCCGGCGCGCTGCGCCACGCACGCCGGGCGCATGAACTGAACCCCAATGTGCTGGCGACCAAGCAGAACCTGGCCGAAGCGCTGGCGCTCAATGGTTTCATCGACGAGGCGATCGCACTTTATCGTTTTGTCGAGCGCAACCTGCCCACGGATGACCCCAACCGTCATTCCGCGACGCAACGCATCAGGCAACTGGAACGCGAAAGACGCTAGCCTCGTGGAAGTTCCTTGGGTGCTCTCAGGCCGGCGCGGCCTCGCCGAGCAGCGCCACCGCCAAACGTTCGCACGCCGACTGCGGCGCGACGTTGCGGTCGAGCATCTGCTCGGCGGCGGCGACGGCGCGGATGCCATCGTCGAGCCGGTCCGCCGGCAGCCCCTTGGCGAGCCGTTCGACGATTGCGTGCGGGCGCTCGAAGGTCAGCAATTCCCGGCCGGCCTCGTTTTGCAGCAGGAGCGCGTCGCGGTAGCTCGTCCCGATCAGCATCAGGACGAGCTTGAGAGCGGCGCGGGCCTCGTCGGTCGGGATGGTCTTGGGAGCCGCCTTGGGCCGCTTTCGTTTCCCCGCCGGCTCGGGTTCGAGCTCGGGCGGGTCCTCTTCGTCAGCGCATTCGATCGCCGCCGCCGCGAGGGGATTGGCGATTTCATTCAGGCCCTTGGCGAAGCCCTCGGGATCGCGGCCGGACAAGCCCGACAAGGTCTCGCACACGTCGTCGGCAGCGGCGAGCAGCCCGATTTGATGCCAGTGCAGGGCCGCACCCAGCCGCCCGCCCGAGAGCCGCGCCAACGTGCGGGCGGCGACCGGCTCGAGGGCGCCTTGCGAAACGAGCTGTTCCTGGACGAACGCCGCCGGAAGCAGGTCGAACGGCACGAGCTGGCAGCGCGATCGAATGGTCGGCAAGAGGCGCGACGCCGACGCCGTCACCAGGATCAGGTACGTGTCGGGCGGCGGTTCCTCGAGCGTCTTGAGCAGTGCGTTCTGGGCGCCCTCGTTCATCCGTTCGGCGTCGCGCACCAGAAACACTCGCGCCCGAGCGACACTGGGGCGGGTGGTCGTGTGCTGGATCAAGAAATGGCGGATCAGCTCGACCACGATGAACAGGCCCTTGCTCTCGCGAATCGACCGCTCGGGGTGCAGCTTGCGCAGGCCGCGGCGCTGTCGTTCCAGGTCGGCCCACACCAGGAACCAGCAGATATCGAACGAAATCGGATAGGCGTTCAGATCGTAGAAGGCAAAGAGCGTTCCTTCCGATGGCTGCACCAGACTCGCCTCGAGCCTGATGACGCGCCCCACGAACCCGCGCCGCAGGGCGCGCAGCCAGTGCACCAGCGTACTGCCGATGCGCCGGAAGGCCCAGCCCACGCCGCGCCGGCGGATCTTGCCCGGTACACGCGCCAGCCGGGAGATCAAGTTATTTGGTTCGGGTCCGGGCGGCGCGGTCATTCGCGGTCCGCCGAGGCGGCGAGTTTCTTACCGCAGCACAGGGCTATGTTATAGTGCGACATCTTGTCGAAGCCCGTGTGGATGACTTCATCGTTCATCGAAAACATGAACACGTTGCGGAAGTATGTTTTCATAAAGGCTTTGAAGTCGTTCTGGTTCTTGCAATTCACGTGGCCCAGACGGCTGAACCGCGAGGCATAGGCCTGCGACTCCAGCGAAGGCATGCCGATGATGCACACGCCGTCCTCCGCAAGCGGGGCGATCATGTTGGTGACGAAACGGCCCTCGTCGGCTTGCGGAATGTGCTCCAGGACATCGAGGCCATAGACACCGTCGAACTTCCCCGCGACCGGGCCGTCCAGTATGTCGTGCATCTGGAAGGCGATACCATATCGCTCGTTGGCCACGGCTTTCGCCGATTCGATGAACTCGGGA
>JACZRH010000236.1 GCA_022574815.1 Planctomycetota bacterium
GGATCGTGATGACGACCGCCGGTCAGCGGGCTGAGTTGATACGCATTGACAGCCTGTGGCAGATGACCGGCTACGATGAGAACCCGGTGCGCCAATGGAGGCTGGACAGCTTTTTCCGATCGGTGCTGGGGGTGGAGCGAGAGAGCATGGCGTCCGCCAACCCGGACAAGTGGGGCACCTATGGCGTCGATTCAACCGGCCGCCAGCTCCAGGTGTACGACCTGAAAGGCGAGCTGCGGGGCGATCTGATGGTGGGCCGGTCGGCCACCAACTGGCAGAGCAGCTATGTGCGTGCCGTCGACGGAGATGAGGTCTACCTGACGCGCAAGTCTATCTACCACTTCCTGGGCGCCGATTCGTCATTCTGGCTGGAGCCGCCCCCAGCGCCGCCGGATACGGCGGGCGAGGAGAATTGAGTGTTGGTAACAGGGCTGCCGAAAGGTGGCCCTTTTTTATTGGGGGCAAGATCAGTTAAAGCCTAACCACGAAGACACAAAGAACGCAAAGAAATGAGGAGGATCGAAAGATTTCAACCGCCAAGGCGCCACGATTGCCGCGATCAGCACCAGCCGATAAGCTCTCTGCACCCTTGGCGTCCTTTGTGTCCCTTCGCCCTGCTCAGGACAAGCCTTTGCGGTCGTAATTTTTTGACCCCATGCCCTCCCTCCGCCTCATCGTCTCCGGCCGGGTGCAGGGGGTTGCTTTCCGTTACTATACCCGGCGGCAGGCGAAGCAGCTTGGCCTCCGTGGTTACGTCCGGAATCTACCGGACGGCAAGGTGGAGATCGTCGCCGAGGGTGAGGCGGAGGCCGTCGACGCCATGTCGGCTTGGGCTCGCAAGGGACCGCCTATGGCGAGGGTCTCTGGCGTGGAGGTGATTGAAGGGGACGTCGGCGGGGGGTACGCAGGATTCGAAGTACGGCCGGGATGATCGCAGGAGGATCTACAGCGTAAGGGGCTGAATCACGGCTTTATTTGGAGGGTCCAGCAGAATGATTGACCCGGTGGGCACCGCCTGCCACGGATCGTCAGGCGTAAGGGGCTCTGAGGCAACCACCGCTCCCTGGGGGAACGAACCGGCCCGGTCCAGCAGATAGAGGGAGTTAGGGGGCTCGACGTTGGCCCAGCGGGTCACCACGGCAGACTCCCCATCGGTTAGCGCCATGTTGAGTTGCAGGGTCAGATTGTGGGGCCGGGCCTGTTCCTCGATCAAGGCGATGACAATCTGCATGGCGTCTGTCAGACCGTTGCCCTTTTCCAGCTCATCGATCAGCAGATAAAAGATGGTCTCCGAATCCGACGCCCCCTGGAGTGCGGCATAACCGCTGTCCGAGAGACGTTCCCGCAGGGGCCGATCGGTCCGCTTCCGGGGTTTCCGATCCGCCGGCCGCGATGTCCAACCGTTCGACCGCAACAACGTCGAGTGTTTTCGGTTCGACCTTCGTATCCGCATCCGTATCGCCTTGGCGATTCTCCACAGGGCCCCTGGACGCGCTCATCTTTTCCGACGCGCTCAGCGCCGAAGTCACAACGTCGGTCCACCAATCCGTTACGAAGGGCTCATCGGCTTCGACATTCGTTTCGGGCGTTTCTACGTCGTTAGCCACCGACTCCGCCGCGGCGTGCGGGGCGGGTGGCTCCTCGAGCGACGGTGCAGCCGGCTCCATGCTCGACGACGTGGTTTGTTGTTCGTCCGCGGGAATCTCCGGAAGATCGAGCGAGTCCCAGTCCACAACGACCGCTTCGCTCGCCTCAGGAGTGTTCTCAGCGATCACGGACGCATATTCCCCGGCCGGTAGCCCCGCGTCGCCGGCGAGCGCTTCAACGTCCACGGCATCCATCGCGGGCAGTAGATTGCTTGGTTCGGCAGCCGCGGGCGCGTTTTGTGCGGCCAGCGCCGTGACCTCGTACAACTGGCGCCGCGCGGCCTCGAAACTCGGATCCAGCCGCATCGCGACCTCGAATTCATTCATTGAGTCGGCGTAGCGGCCCGCGTCGGCCAGCACGACGGCCAGGTTGAAGTGTGCGTTGGCCAAAGTCCCGGACAGCGAAAACTCGGCAAAAGCTTCGTCAAAACGTTCGAGCTTCGCGAGGGCCAAGGCGCGGTTCATGTGGGCTCGCGTGAACGACGGTCGAATGGCGAGCGCCTTGGAACACGCGGCCTCGGCTTCGGCGAACTTCTCTTCCAGGAAGAGGCTGAAGCCCAGGTTATTGTGCAGGTGCGCCTGGCCCGGTCGGATCGCCATAGCGCGGCGAAACTCGGCCGAGGCCTCCGCGTGTTTGCCGAGCTTGTTGAGCGCGATCGCGAGCCGGTTGCGGGCCGTCATGAAGTCGGGCCGGGCTCGAATGGCGCTGCGATAGCGCTCGACGGCGGCCTGGAAATTCCCCTGCCGCTCTAGCAGGTGCCCGTGCGCAAAGAAGGTCGCGGCGTTGAGGCGCGGCGCGGTCGAGCCGTCCGCCATCGTCATCGACGGATAGGCCGGGTTCTGCGAGCAGCCCAGGCTTTGCGTAAGAACGACGACACACAACGAAACGAACGTCAGGAAGCGGACCATGTTCACCACTTGCTCCTGCTGGCGATAGTGCTAGCGTCCCCCAAAACCCAGAGCCGAGCTGCCGGCCTCGGTAGTGTCCTTGGGCTTGTACGTCCCTTCGTTGGCCTTGATCAGGATGACCTCCGCGGCGTCCATTCCGCGCCCACCGGGCATGTCCTGCACGACGACTTCACTCGTCGTATCCACGCCGGCCTGCGCGAGAAACTCCATCACCGCGTTGATGCGCTGCTGTGTGAGCTCGCCGTCCGTGGAATTCGTGTTGAAGCGGATCGTCCCGCCGTACGCGTCCATGAGCGATACCAGCCGGCGGAGCCGTAGCTCGCCGAGCGTGGAGAGCAGCGCGCGGTGCGGCAGGAAGTGTCGGTCGGCGACGGTCATGTCGGCCAGCAACGCGTTGTCGGTCATGTAGACGAACGTGCCTTGGGAATCGACGACGCGGTCGGGGACGCCGTGCGGCGGTGCGTTGAGGCGTGGCGACCGCGTCGAGCATGCGGCGCAGGCCACGAGGCAGATCAGGGCCGTGGTCAGGAGGGGACGTTTCATATCGGCGGGCCTCCGCGATGGTTCTTTCCAGTGGTTCGCACGCACGCCCGGTGCGGGGCGGGCGTCCCAGTGGTTGCTCCTGTAAAATCGGCGCCAGAGTCGAAATGTCTGAAGGGGATTGAAGGGAATTGTCGGATCGGGCGGGCCGGATCGAAGCGGGGCCGGTTTTTGGGAGCGCGCCCAGGGGCGTGCAACTCCGGCAGATGCGGTAAGATCGAGGCTATGCAACGAATGCGCTACCTCGTGCTGGCCCTGGTTGCTTTGGTCGTGCTGGGTTCGCTGGCGATGACCGGCGGGTCGGCGTGGTACCTGCGCAGCGAGGCCTACCGCCGATCCTGCGCCGACAACCTCAGCCGTGCGCTGGAATTGCCGGCGGACATCGGGCGGGTGGTCCCGCGCTCGCGCACCACGCGCGAGTACCAGTCCGTGGTCGTCTGGCTTCCCGACCGGCGCGACCGCGCCCTGAGCTGCGAGCGCGCCATCGTATCCCACACCCCGACCGACGCCGACCCCGACGCCTACGAGATCGACCTGCGCGGTGGGTCGGCCGAAATCTCGACGCGCACCTGGCTGCGCGAGGACTATCGCAATTTGATCCAGTCCGGCCTGCGGTCCGGCTTCTCCGAGGGCGGCCTCCAGAAGGTGACTTTCGAAGGAATGAACCTGACCTTCGCCCGCGAGCGCTTTCAAGCCGCTTTGCGCGGCGCAAGCGGCGTGCTATGGTTCGAGGGAGCCCAACGCGGACGCGTGAACATTGCGTGTCACGAATTCAACGGACAAACCCTCATCCGGCCCGTCTTTCTACAGGCCGAGTTCTCGCCGCGCGCCGGCGGCGTCATCGTCGACCGCGTCGAGCTCAAGGTTCCGCGGCTGCCGCTGGCCATCGTTGGGCTCGACGGGCTCGTCGGGGCCGCGGTGCGGACGGGCAGCTTCGAAGGCAGTCTGACGTACGAGGAGACCGGCGCCGGCGGTAGAACGCTGACGGTCGCGGGGCGCTGCTTCGAGCTCGACCTGCGCGAATGGACCCGCTCGTTTGCCGCGCGGCCCTGGCGCGGGCGCGCGAGCGAGATCGCGCTGCACGAGCTGCGCGTCGAAAACAGGCGGCCGGTCCGCTTGCGGTTCGCTGGCGTGTTGCGCGAGATCCAGCTCGGCGACCTGCTGGCCAGCGCGGGGCTGGCAGGCGTCAGCGGAACCATCGCGCTGCGCGTGCGCGACGCGGACATTTCCGAGAGCGGAATCGTCCGCTTCGTCGCCTCGGGCGAGTGTACCGACCTGTCGCTCGAGTCCCTGACGAGCGCGCTCGGGTGGGGCCGCATGAGCGGAAACCTGCGGATCCAGATCGACGACCTGACCATCGTGGACAACCGGCTGGCGTCGTTGAACGTGGAGGTCCGCGTGGATGATGCGCTGGACTCGCCGAACTGGATCGAAGGGGCGTTGCTGCGCGAACTGCTGGCGCGAATGCTCAAGATCCACCTGCCGCCGATCCTGCCCGAGCGAATCGAGTACACGCGGCTGGGCGTGAAGCTGGACGTGCGGGACGAGGTGCTGCACCTGTTCGGCACACACGGCCCGCGGCAGGAAACGATCGTGACGCTGCGCATTTTCGAGCAGGACTGGCCCCTTGGCGAGCCGGAGGGGCGGATCGACCTGGCCCCGTGGTTGGATCGGCTGCGAGCGCGATTTGCCGAGGAAGTGCAGCGGCGTCTTCAATCGCGAGGATTCATCGGTCCGCCGCCGCCCGCGTCGGGGCGCGCGGACGAACAAACAGTGGGGCGGGCCGAGCACGGGCCGGGATAGCACCGCACGGAGCTTGGCGTGAACCGCAAACGGATCGTCATCCTGGTGGTGGTCGCGCTGCTCCAGGCCGGCTTCACCTTCGGGGCCTACGTCACGCTGCACTCGGCCGCGCGCGACGGCGGACCGGCAGGGAGGTCGGCTTGGGCGCCCGTCCTGGCGGCCGCGGCGCTGGTCTGCACCGTCGCCGCCTGGGGACTGGTGGCGTGGGTGTTGTTTCGCGTGGCCGCTCGCCAGCGCGAGACCGTGCGGCTGCAACGGCGATTCGTGGCCGACATCAGCCATGAATTAAAGACGCCGCTGGCCCTGGTGCGCATGCTGGCCGAGACGCTCCGCGACGGGCGGGTGAGCGACCCGCCGCGCGTGCATGAATACCACATCACGATCACGCGCGAGGCCGAGCGGCTTTCGGCGCTGCTGGAGAACATCCTGGACTACAGCCGCATCGAGTCCGGCCAGAAGCAATACGAAATAACCGAGTGTGACATCGGCGACGTGGCCCGCCAGGCGTGGCAGCTCTTCGAACCGCAGTTCGCGGGAGACGGGTTTACGGTCGAGCTCGAGATCGAGGAGGACCTACCCGCCGTTCGGGGCGATCCGCAGGCCCTGGGACAACTGATGATCAACCTGCTTCAGAACGCGCACCGCTATTCGGGCGACACGAAGTTCGTGCGTCTGACGGTCGGCCGCGAGCCCGAGAACATCGTCATCACGGTGGAGGATCACGGAATCGGTATGTCGCGCAACCAGACGCAGCGCCTCGGCGACAGCTTCTACCGCGCGCCCGACCCCCGCGTCCGCAAGACCCGCGGCACGGGGCTGGGCCACGCCATCATCAAACACATCCTCGCCGCGCACAACGGCAAGCTCGGCGTGTATTCGCACCCGAGCCTGGGAAGCACGTTCGTCGTGCGGTTGCCGCTGCCGGCGACTGGCACATGACGCCGCGCGAGGATAACCAGCGTGGAAGCGCGCACCGTTCGGCCGGTCGGCTGAATCCCGGCGCGTTCGGGCGGACTGCGGCGCGCCTCGGCGGATCACGTCTCGACGACCACCGCGCTCTTGGCCTCGATTACGTTTCGGATCCTTTCAAAGCCGAAGCCACTCGGCGGTCTGGAATCGCTCGTCCTCGGCGTGCTCGTTCAGAACGTCGAGCATGAAGCGGCACGAATGCCGGCCGATCTGCTCGGCCCATTCGAGCGGGCCTTGGGGGTAGTTCGTGCCGCGTTTCATGGCGGTGTCGATGTCCACCTGCGACGCGACGCTCGCGTCGAGTGCCAGAGCCGCTTCGTTGATGATCGCGGCGAGCGTGCGGGCGAAGACATACTGCTCGGTGATCGAGCCGCTCTGCTCGGTCGCATGGTCGTTGAACAGGCGGACCGCCTTGTACACGTCCTCGCCCAGCTCGAACGATTGCCGCTCGACCGGCAACGCCGGCAGCGGCGGGTCGCTCGCGTAGGAATAGAACCCGCGCTTGGTCTTGCGGCCCAGCAGCTTCTGCTCGACCAGCCGCTGCTGGATCGGGTGCGGCGTGAGACGGGCCGGCTCGCCGAGTTGGCGCCAGACCGAGTTCGAAACCTCCCAGTTGACGTCGATGCCGATCAGGTCCATCAGCTCGAACGGCCCCATTCGAAAGCCGCCGAGCGTCTTGAGAATGCGGTCGAGCTCGTCGACGCCGGCGATGCCCTCGCCGAGCATGCGCAGCGGCTCAAGATAGAACCCGCGGGCGATGCGGTTGACGATGAACCCGGGCGTGTCGGCAGCCTTGACGACGGTCTTGCCCCACTCGGCGGGAATCTCCAGCGCGCGGGCGACGATCGCCGGGTCGCTGCCGTCGCCGGCAATGACCTCGACCAGCGGCATGAGCGGGACGGGGTTGAAGAAGTGCATTCCGACGAAGCGCCGCGGCTCGCCGATCCGGCGGCCCATTTCGGAGATCGACAGCGAGGAGGTATTGCTGGCGAGGATCGCGTCGGGCCGGGAGGCCCGCACGACCGGGTCCCACGCGGCCACCTTGACATCGATGTCCTCGATGACCGCTTCGATGATCAGATCGCAGTCCCTGAAGCAATTAGGCCCCGTCGCGGCGAGCAGCCGTTCCACGCCGGCGTCGCGTTTCTCTGCCGTGGTTCTACCTTTCTCGACCAGCCGATCGAGCCGTTTCACGATGCCGGCGATCGCCTTGCGCGCAACCTCCTCATTGACGTCCATGAGCTCGACCGTCCAGCCGCAGCTCGCGGCGGTCTGCGCGATGCCGGCTCCCATGGTCCCGGCGCCGAGGTATCACGGAACCACCTGGAGTCGCGTCCCCGACCGGCCGCCCGTCATGGGTCGGATGCAAACGAAAGACGGTTACGTCATCCTGAACGCCTTCGACGACCATCATTTCGACGCTTTGCGGGAGCTGATGGGGAATCCGGACTGGTGCGCTGGCGAGGAATGGAGCTCGATGGCCTATCGCGTCCATCATCTGATGGACATCGCACCGCAGATCGACGCGTGGATGCTCGAGCAGGGCAAGAACGAGATTCATCGTATAGCCGGCAAGAAGGGCATTCCCATCGGCCCGATCAACACCGCCCAGGACGTGATGGAGAACCCGCAGTACGCCGCCCGGGAGTTCTTCGTCGAGGTGGATCATCCGCAAGCTGGGTCGTTGCGCTACGCCGGCTGGCCGTACAAGCTGTCGCGAACGCCGGCCCGTGTCGCTTGCGCCGCACCGTTGCTCGGTCAGGACAACGAGGCCATGAGCCAACGGTCTA
>JACZRH010000237.1 GCA_022574815.1 Planctomycetota bacterium
GTGCGCGCGGCTCGGCATCGCCGTCATCCCGCCCGACGTGAACGCCAGCGGTGCCAACTTCTCGCTCGAGGACGGAGAGGCCGGAGAGGGTGTAGAAAAAGCCATCCGGTTCGGCCTGCGCCAAATCAAGAACGTTGGTGCCGGTGCGGCCGAGAACACAAAGACGATGCCGCAAAGGAGACCCAGAACCAAGCGAATCGGCGATTTCATGTTTTTGGCCTTCTACGACCGGACGGAGCCCGGTCGCTACCATTGCAGCGGCCGGTGCGAGGGCCGGATGCAACTTCGGCAATCCTCGCCTGCCGGAAGAGCCGCATGTCCTAACTCGGCTTGTAGAGCAGTACAAGTGACGCGCCGCCGGCGGCGAGCAGGATACCGATGAAGAACATCGGATGGAATGTGCCGAGCGGGGCGGACGGGTCGGCGAGCTTTTTCCAGATCAACGACACGAATGTATTCACGATCGGCGCCCCGCAAAAGACGATTGGGGCCACGTAAAGCGGCTTGGCTCCCTCTTTGATCGCGAGAATGATGAACAAGGCCCCCAGGGCGCCGAGCACGCCGGCGATGATCGACGCGCGAATGCCCGGGATGTTGCCCAGTTGGGAGGGTGCCTTGGAGCTGACGAGGTAGCCAGCGGGCACCAGGACGGCGACGAGGAAGTAGGCCACGCCGACGAAGAGGAAGGCCCAGAGGGCCTTGTTCTTCCCTTCGAACGCCATTTGGCCGTGGTGGATCGTCGGGACGTAGGCGCCCCAGCAGAGGATTGTGCCGGTCGCGAACAATAGCCATAGCTTCATCCGTCATCTCCGTGTACGAACGCGGATTGTCTCGTGAATTGGAACGTGCTGGTTGCTCGCGCTCATTGCGAATCCGTCGAATCGCCGAGCAATCTCGCGCGAACATCTTCGGGAATGGGAATCGATTGAAAAGCGCGATCAACCATGGTGCAGCAAACCGCTTTGGCTTTGCCGAATGCGATCCGGGTGTCTTCGCGGCGAAACTCGAACTCGAACTCGACGGTTTTCTGCCCTACATCGACGAGCCGCAGCCTGACCTGGAGCTCGTCCTCGAAGCGGGCCGGCGCGAAGTACTGGCAGCTCGTCGCAACGCGCGGCCAGCCGATCTCCGCCGCGTGGTCAACCGTGTGAACGCTCAGGCCGAGCGACCGCCAGAAGGCGTGCTCGGCCTCCTCCATGATGCGGTAGTAGTTCGCGAAGTGCATCACGCCGGCCATGTCGGTCTCGGCGAACTGCACGCGGCGCGCGTAGACGAATTCACGCGGCATGGCGGGGCTTTCCGAAGAACTTCTCGAGTGTCGCTGCCGAAGGGGCCTTTGTCACCAGTGAAACGAGCACCAACGCGGCGGTCGAGGCGGCGATGATGGTCGCGACGGGCATCATGCCCAGAAAAAGAAACTCGCGGTTCGCACCGTAACCCGCTTTGGCAAACAGCCATATCCACACGGCCGCGGTGGTCAGCACCGACGCGTACGCGCCGGCCTTCGTGACGCGCTTCCAGTACACGGCCGCCAACACGAGCGGGAACAGGCTCGCGAAACCGCTGAAACACCATATGCCGAGCGTGAACACGGCCCCCGGCCGCAGCAGCGCCAGCAGGTAAGTGACGATCACGATGAAGACCACGAATGCGCGCCCGATCATGACCTTCTGGCGGTCGCTGAGCCGGTCGCGGCGAAGGTAGTGGCCGACGATGTCGTTGGTGAAGATGCTGCCGATGCAGAGGAATTGCGAGTCGAGCGACGACATGATCGCGGCCAGAATGCCGGCAGTGAGAAAGCCGCCCAGCACCGGCCCGGCCAACTTGCCCACCAACACTGCCAGCACGGCGTTGGGATTGGAAAAGCCCGGCGGGATCACCGGTTTCCCGTCTATGACCGCCGACGTGGCCCACACGCCGATCAGGATGCACGGCACCCAGACGAGCATGATCAGCGCGGGGTGCGCGATGATCGCGAGCCGGAAAGAGCGCGCCGATTTCGCGGTCAGCCAATGCTGAAACAGGTGCGGGAACATGCCCACGCTGAGCGGGATGAAGAGATAGCTTAAGAAGTGCAGCATGGTAATGCCGTGCGGCTTCTTCGGCGCGCGCGGCGGGCGCCCGCGTTCGGCTTCGGGCGCGGCTTGCCATTTTGTTCGCGCGGATGCGTAGCGGGCTTGATCGGCGTGGTAGCGCGTGAGCGGATCGTCCGGCCGGACCGTTCGGCGGAGCTTGTCCGGGTTGCGCTCGGCGACCGCCTCCGTCGCCGCCCGCGCGCCGCCCAGCTTGTCGGCGATGACGAAAAACGTCACACAACCGAGCACGATGAAGACGATCGTCTGAAAGGCGTTGGCCCAAGCCGTGCCGCGCACCCCGCCGAAGAACACGTAAGTCAGCACGATAATGCAGATGACCGCGGCGCCCAGCCAGTACGGCACCGCGCCGGCGGCGACGTGGGCCGCCCCCACGCCATGAGCGGGAAACATCGAGGCGGGCAGGGCGCCGCCGGTGACCTTTTCGATGGTCGTGCCGGCGGCCATCACGCCGATGAGCAGATACGGGATGACCAGCCCGACCAGGATCGGAAAGAGCACCAGACCGATCTTGTCCGACTCGAAGCGGTCGCGGAAGAACTGAATCTGGGTGATGTAGCCGTGCCGCTTGCCGAAGGACCACAGCCGAATGCCGACCAGAAAAAAGCAGGCCGAGTGGATGATGCCGGAGGAGGAGGCCATCATGCCGTAAACGCCGATGCCGGCCTTGAACGACTCGCCGGTCGAGCCGACCAGCGCGAAGGCCGTCATGGTCGTTCCGAACAGCGACATCAGCAGCAGGAACGAACCGATGCCGCGCGACGCGACGAAGTAGTCGGCGGCGGTCCCGCGGAAGTAGCGGTTGCTGAGCACGCCGAGCCCGAGCAGCAGCGCGAGATAGCCCATGATGATCAGCAGCGGCGTCAAGCGTGCTCTCCCTCACGCCCGGCGCCCCCTTCGGCGCCCGGCTCTTCGTCATCCAAACCGGCCGGCCAGCAATATCGAATCGCGAGCGCCCACAGGATCGCGGCGGCGAGCGACACGCCGGCGTGGTACGCCAGGCCGATCGGAATGAATCCGAACACGAGCGGGTCGTACGTGTCCCACCACCAGAAATCCTGATGAACGATGAGCAGCAGCACGATCAGTGCGTAGACGAGTTTCCTCATGTCGCTCCGTTGCCCCCCACAAGCGGGCTGAGCTCGGGCAGGTCGGTCCAGTCGCGCATCGCGTCGAAAATGGCGCCGACCTCGTCGTTAAACACGTCCCCGATGAGCAGCCGCACCAGACGGTCCTCCTGCTCCGGGTGGGCTCTCATGAATCGGCCGAAGCTGAATTCGGGGTCGTAGAAAGCATACACGAGCCGGCGGATGAGCTGCATGCCGTTGTTGAGCGTCGGCCCCCAGCGGCCGAGCCGCGCCGCCGAAAGGTCGCCGGCTTCGAGCGCCTCGTGGATCGCATCGGCCGCCATCTCCCCGCTCTTGAGCGCGAACATCACGCCTGAGGAATAGATCGGGTCGAGAAAACCGAAGGCGTCGCCGATCAACACCCAGCCGTCACCGGCGACGCGGTCGGCGCGATAAGAGAAGTCGCGCGTCACGAAGACGTCGCGGACGCGGCGGGCGTGCTCGAGCCGCTTGGCCGCGGCGGGGGCGCGGGCGATCTCTTCGTCAAGCGTCGCCGCCGGGTCGTTGCCGCGCCCGCTACACAAGTACGACGGAGCGGCGACGATGCCGACGCTGGTCAGGTCGTCGGGCAGCGGAATGAACCAGAACCAGCCGCTGCGGTCGGGCGTGTGGATGATGATCGTGGCGCCGGCGTTGCGGCCCTCGTCGCGATAGGCGCCTTCGTAGTACGAATAGACGGACGCCTTCTTGAGCTTCGGATCGGGAGAGCGGATGCCCAGTTGGTTGGAGAGGACGGCCGCGCTGCCGGTCGCGTCAATAACGATCCGGGCCGCGATTTCGCTGTCGCGGCCGTCTCGCCGCGCGACGACCCCGACCGCGCGCGAGCCTTCGAACAGCACCTTGGAGACGCTTACACCCTCGCGGACGACGGCGCCGCGCGCGCGGGCGTTATCGAGCATCATGCGGTCGAACTCGTCGCGCCAGACCTGCCAGGTGGTCGACCACTCGTTCGGATCGCGGTCGGTGAAGTAGTACGGCAGCGACTCCTTGCCGCTGGCGTTGACGAACTGCACGCTCTGCTTGCGCGGGTAAGCCGACGCGCGCAGCGTGTTCAGCACGCCGAGGCGTTTGAAGATCCAGAAGGTTTGCGGCATCAGCGACTCGCCGATGTGGTAGCGCGGAAAGGTCGCTTTCTCGAGCAGCAGCACCTCGTGACCCCACTCGGCGAGCAGGGTCGCGGCCGTGGCGCCGGCCGGGCCGCCGCCGATGACGATGCAGTCGTGTTGCTCGTTGGCGTTCATGGGGTCAGCCGGCGTTTCGGGTGCAATGGATCGGGATCAAGGATCGGTCCGTCTCGCTATCAAGCTCGTGATGCCGCGCCGGCGGCAAGGGTGCGATAGGGCTTTCGCGTCCGACGCCGGTCCTGAACCGGTGATCGAACCGCCGGACTCGCAGGTCCGACGCTACGACCGCACGCCGCTCACGATCTCGAGCAGCTCAATCGCCGGCGCGTCGTCGCAGAATATCGTTGCGACCCGTCCGTACACTTCCGGCCCCACCGCCGAGCGAAAGTGACCCACCACGGCGGCGTCGGCCGAGAACCGATAGAACCACTTCGGCTCAATCCGCCGCAACACGTCGTTCTGAACAAGAATGTCGCCCAAAGGCCTACGGCGTGCAAGCACCTCGTCTCGCACGGGATCGGCAACGAATCCAAGATGAACACGCGCGACGCCGTACTCGACCACCTGTCCGGCCCCCGGCAGCGTCAGCAGGATTTCCCGAGAATACAGCTCCGCGCGGGTCTGCTCTGCCAGAACGCGCAGCTCGACGCCGACGCCGTGGAAATCGCGCAGCCGTTCGGTCATGTGCTCGTCGTGTACCAACAGCCGGTCGAAGGGCGCGGGGACGGCGTCCGGTCGCACGACTTCGTACGAATCTTCCGGCTCGCAGAAATCGCGCCAAACGTGTGCCAGCGCCTGATGCCCGTCGGTACACTCCGAAATCTGCGCTCGAACGCCGCTCATGTATAACGCACACCCCGAAACTGCGGCTCGAAGAAGCGCGGCAGCAGGCCGTCCACGCGCAACAGGGCCGGCCGCGTCAGGCGGATCTCGTCGCCGGCAAACTCGACGCAGGCCTCGCGATCGAGCGAACGCCACGCGTCGGCAAACTCGTCTCGAATCTCGACCGCGAACTTGTCGCGGAAATAGCCGGCGTCAATCTTCCCGAGCTTGAGTTGCAGGATCAGCTCGCGAATCAGGCGCTGGCGATCCGTCATCGGCAGCGCCCGCGCCAGCGGCAACTCACCGCGCCCCACCGCCGCCACGTAATCACCCCATTGGTCGAAGTTCTGATAGTGCACGCCGCCCACGTGCGAGAACGACGCGACCCCGGTGCCGATCATGTCGGCCCCGTGCCAGAGCGAGTCGCGGTACGCGAAGCCGGCGTGCGGCGAGGGCTTGACCAGCGTATAGCCGCTCGAAAGGACGTAGCCGGCGGCCTCGAATTGCTCGAAAGCGTGGTTCGCCCAGCGGCGTTTCGTGGCCCAGTCGGCCACCGGCGACTGGCCGCCCGCGTCCCGGGTCTCCTGCGAAAACACGGTGTTGTGCGGCAGCTCCATCTGGTAGACGGTGAGGCTGTCCGGCTCGAGCGCCAGCGTTTTCTCGACGGCTTTCTCCCACTTGTCGTCCGTGTCGCCGACCATGCCGGCGATCAGGTCCACGTTGACCTGGGCAAAACCGACTTCGCGAATCCACTGGAAGGCTCGGCGAATCTCGGCGGTTTTGTGGGCCCGCCCGTTCAGCTCGAGCACCTCGTCGTCGAAGTGCTCGAGGCCCAGGCTGATCCGGGTGACGCCGATGGACTTGATGGTTTCGATCTTGCTCTTCTTGAGCGTTCCGGGTTCGCACTCGAACGTGACTTCGCGGGCTGCGTCCCAGCGCCAAGTCTTGTTGATGCGCTCGACCAGCCGTTTGAGTTGATCGTTGCTCAGGAAAGAAGGCGTGCCGCCGCCGAAGTAGACGAACTCGAACTGCCGGTCGCGGAACCGGACCCGGTCGGCGTAGAGCGCAATCTCGCGCGCCAGCGCATCCACGTACTCTTCGACGTCGCGTGAGTTCTTGTCCGTGTACACGCGGAAGTAGCAGAACTTGCAGCGCTTGCGGCAGAACGGAATGTGGATGTAGAGCCCCAGTGACGGCGGGCCGCTCTCGCATTGGGATGGGCCGTGCTCGACTTGCCCGAGCCACCGGTTTTCCGCCGGCGATTCCAGCATCTTTAGCGCCGCCGGCACATACTCGGACGACCAGGCCGAAAACGGCGGGTAGTTGGCGACAAAGTAGCTGCCGACCTCGGTTGGGGCACTGTCTGTCAAAACGTCGAGATCCATGGATTCCCAATCGCACCGGTGCCCGCGGCCCGGCGGGCAAGACATCCGCCGCCCTGCGCGAGGACTGCCGGTGGCACGGCCCGCTCCCACCTAGTATAGCGGAAACGGAACGAATGGGGTCTGTAAGAAGCTGTCCAGCGACCCAGGCTATTCCAGAGCCGCTCGGTAAATCTGCCGCAACTCCTGCCGGCCGACCGGTTGCGGGTTGAACGAGGCGGTCCACTGCTGTGCCGCCTCGGCCGCCAGCTCGGGAAGCGCATTCTCGGAAACACCATGGTCCGACAGGTGCGACGAAAGCCCGGCCGCCGCGCGAAACGCTTCGATGCGGCGCGCGAGCTCTTCACCGGATGACGCCAAATCCGAATACGGGTTCTCGCCCGCCGGCGAATTGAAGCGGACTACGTGCGGCAACACGATTCCCACTGCGACCCCGTGAACGATGTCGTAGCGGGCCGTGAGCGGATTGGCGCAGGCATGGGCGGCCCCGAGCATAGCGTGCTCGATCGCCGCCCCGGCCAGGTGCGCGCCCAGCAGCATCCCCGCGCGAGCCGCTGCATTGTTTGGGTCGCGAATCGCGTCCGCGAAGCTGCTCGAGAGTCGTTGCCAGGCTTCGCGCGAGTACGCGCGCGATTCGTCGCTGCGCCGCGTGCAGCCCGCGGTCTCGACGGCGTGAGCCAGCGCGTCGATGCCGGTCGCGGCGGCGACCTCGGGCGGCTGCGTGCGCGTCAGCAGCGGGTCGAGAATCGCGACGCGCGGCCGCAGACCGCCTGCCTTCGGCAGCCGTCGGTCGCCGCAGGCCATTTTGCGGTGCGATTCGGTATCACTGATCAACGCGAAAGACTGCGCCTCGCTGCCGGTGCCCGCCGTCGTCGGGACGAGGATCATCGGGAGCAGCGGCTCGCGACGGGCGAGCACATCCGGCGGCGGATCGCCCCAATAGTCGCAAATAGCGCCGCCGTTGGTCAGCAGCAGGTTGATGCCCTTTGCAGCGTCGAGCGCACTGCCGCCGCCGAGGCCGATGATGAGACCGATCGATCGGCCACGCGCTGCCCGCAACCCTGCAGCGACCGTGGCCGTCGTCGGGTTGGGAATCACCTC
>JACZRH010000238.1 GCA_022574815.1 Planctomycetota bacterium
TGCCGCTCCCGGAGCCCGGTACCTCCAGCACGCTCGGCGTTCCGGTCGAAGACCTCCAAGTCGGCGACGCCACACTGAACGCGGCCATCATCGCCCACGACGTGAATTCCGACGACGCGGCGGCTGGTATTACGACCCCGCCAGCGGCCACGGCCGGGCTGACGATCGTCACGCAGGAACTGCCTTCGGGCCGCGTGGGCGATGACTACGTGGCGCCGAGCAGCGTCGACCCCGTCGTGCGACTTCGGGCCTCGGGCGGCACGCCGCCGTATGTCTGGAGCCTCACCGCCGGTGCCCTCCCCAGCGGGCTCGCGCTTGCAACCAGCACGGGAGACATCACCGGAACGCCCGGCACTGCGGGCTCGTTTTCATTCAGGGCTCAGGTCACCGACACCGCCGACCCTCCCAATACCGACCAGCGCGACCTCGTCATCGCCATCGCCCCGACGGGGATCGCGAGCCTTGTGGTTGTCTCGCAACCCAATCCGTGCACGGATACGGCCAACCCTGCGCCGACCTGTGTACGTCCAGGGGAAGTCATCGTTCCGGCCGTTTCCGTGAAGGCGATCGATAGCAGCGGTACGCCCGCGGCGGGCGTCGCCGTTACACTCGCGATCGGCAGCGGGCCGGGTGCCGTTCTCGGCGGCACCACCGTTCGCACGACAAATTCCAGCGGCGTGGCTGTCTTCAATGACCTGACGTTGAGTCTGGCCGGCGTCTACAGTTTGGATGCGTCGGCTGGCGAAGGATTCGCGCCGGCGTCCACTGGCGACTTCAATGTGATCGCACCAGACTTGATCGTGGCCTCGCTGACGCACGATCCGGCGAATCCGACAACGGCGGACACGATCACGTTCACGGCGACGGTCGAGAATACCGGAACGGACAACGCGCCAGCCTCGACGCTGATGTTCAAGATCGGCGGTGAAACGACGGGCGCAGAGGAGACGTTATTCGACGTACCGGCACTTGGCCCCGGCGAGTCATTTGCCGTCCAGCGCCAGGAGCAGAAGACTGCCCGGAACTTCATAAACACCGCCACGGCCGATTATTTCGACGAATTCGTCAACGAAGCCGTCATCGAAACCGACGAGACCAATAACACGACGACCGACGACTACACGGTGATCGAACCGTCCGCGTCCGATCTGGTCGTGGCCTCGCTGACACACGATCCGGCGAATCCGACGACGGCAGACACGATCACGTTCACGGCAACGGTCAGGAACGATGGAACGGCGCCCGCTCCGGCATCGACGCTGAGGTTCACGATTGGTGACGAAACCCCGGGCGTGCAGTCGGATTTCGCCGTACCTGAACTTGGTCCCGGCGCGGAATTCACCGTCACGCGTCTGGAGCTGTTGAATGTGGCCCGGGGCTACGGGAACACCGCGATCGCCGACTTCGGCGAAGTCGTGGCCGAGACAAACGAGATCAACAACACGACGACCCACAACTATTTGGTGACCAACCCCCCGATTGGGTAGACGAGACCCTGCAACTGGGACAAAGTCAGACTCGCGAAATCGAAAATTGGTGCAAGGGCCGTTTGATCCCACGCAGAACAACGGGCTCGTGATTCAATGGGTCACCTATCAAGGCCCATAGAGCTACATCAACAACGGAAGCGGCGTGGCGGAGCGCGCCGCCGTCACGAAGGTCGAGAGCGCCACGAAGCGGCAGCCTATTCTACGTTTTCGACGACGGCGGGCGCCGCGAGTTCGTTTTCTATCGCGGCAATGGCCGCCTCGAGCTCCCCGATCCGGCGCAGAGACGGTCGGTCGTTCAGAAAGACGGAGAGCCCTTCCCCAATGCGCTGCTGACACACGCGCAGATCGGCTTGGGCCTCGGCAGCGCGCCCGGCCTCGAGGAGTATCCGCGCGCGCATGAATCGGACGTACCACAGGTCGGCCAGGCCGATCGCGGTGTTCGCGTAGTCGATCGCTGCGGACGTTTGACCCTGAATGTGGGCGAGCTGGGCGCGTATCGCGTTCGCATAAGCGCGCTGTGTCCGCGATGCGCTGTTCGCGAGCTCCGCCGCGACGGCCTCGGCTCGATCGAGCTCGCCGAGCTCGGCGAGCACGCTCGCGACGGGCACGAGCACGGCAGGGTCGAGGCTGGCCTGCCGTAGCACCGCCTCGACAGCCTCACGGGCTTCGTCGCGCCGATCGAGGCCAAGCAGGACCTCCGCGCGCATGACCTCTTGCAGGGCCGCCGGATGATTCGCCCCCCGCGCGTGCTCGTCCGCGATCCCGCGTTCGAGAATCGTCAAGGCACGTTCGAGATCGCCCTGGTGGATCGCGAGATCGGCCAACCCCTCCAGGGCCACGGACCGACCGGACGAATCGAGCTCGGCCATGCGCGCGTAGGCGGCTTCCGCGACCTCGAAATCGCCCGCGACTGACGCCGTCAGTGCAAGCACCGTGTGGGCGACGATGGAGCTTGGATCGTCTTCGAGGAGGTCCTGCGCAGCTTCCGAGGCTTCCGTGAAGCGGCTCGCGTACATTGCGTACCAGGCTAGGTTACCGCGGTATACGCTTTCGTCCGGGAACCGGACGGCCACTTCTTTGCCGACCTCGAGCGCGCGCTTAAAATCGAGCGCCATGAACGCGGCCACGGCGAGGTTGTTCTGCGCAACGTTGTCGGCCGGGTAGCGTTCCACGAGCAGCTCGTATGTCTCCAGCGCCTGTGCGTAGTCGCGCTGGTTCCTGAAATAATAGTTCCCGAGCGTTCGCAGCCGCCCGCGCTCGGTCAGCATGTTCAGGCGCGACAGCGCTTCCTGCCAGTGGCGCGTCGCCTCCTCGGTTCTGCCGAGATATTCCTCCGTCAAAGCGAGTCCCGCATAAGCGCGCGCGAACTCGGGATCGTGCTCAAGCGCCCGCTCGTAATGGCCGACCGCTTCGTCGAACCTGCGGTTGCGCTGCAATTTTTGCGCTGCGAGATACTCGGCCGCCGCTGCGAGGTTGCTGACCGCGAACGATTCGTATTCGCCGGCACCGTCCGGCTTCTCCGTGTCGCCGAGCTCGAGCCGCAGCGTCCTCGAGAGAGAAGCGATTGCGTGCAGCACGTCTGCTGTCCTCTTGACGGTTTCCGACGCCGAGAACAGCGGCCGCTGGTCCCCTGGCGAGAATGCCGTCGCCGAAACCGTGAGCCCGTCGTTCGCTCGCGTGACGCGGCCGCCGATGACGATGTTGACGCCCTCGCGCAGCGCGACGACGCTGGCCGTTTCAACGTCGAGCAGCACGGATCCCGCTCCCGTGCCGCGCAGACCTTCCGCGACGGCCGCGGCCTTGCCGCGCGGAAAAACCTCGACGAACGGGGCGACCTCGAGCCCCATGCGCAACGTGTCTTCGAGTACGCCGGAAAACAGATCGATGTTCGTTCCGTTCTCGAAATCCGAGATCAGGATCGACAGCGACTCGGGCTGCGCCTCAGGCACGCGGATGTTGCCGTATACGGAAAGCATCAACCCACCGACGAGTATGCCAATCACGACGAAGTCGAAGCGCCGGTCGAACATGTGCGTGGCCGGATAGGACGGCGGGACGTCTTCGGTTCTTTTGAGGCCAGCGGACGTGAACTCGAAGAACCAGGAGAACACGAGCACGGCCGGCAGCACGAGCACGAGCGCGATGATCAGCGCCCTGAGCGCCCAGTCCGGCGCATCGACGAGCGGCAGGAGCGTGGCCGTGATCTCGACGAAGATCCATCCGCCGACCACGTAGGCGAGGCCCGCGCGGATCACGTTACGGCGCTGCAGTTCCCGCAGCGTTACTTTCGACATCGGCTTCCCCGCGACTCGCCGCATGCGTGAAACGGCCCGTTCGCCCTAGGTCGCTTGCGGTGTCGCGATCGCGCTTACGGGCGATTACTTGAGGTCTGAGTGTAGCAAGTGGCGGTTCGGCTGTCAGTGGACTCCGGGTCGAGCGCGGGCCGGGCGGGTAAAACCGTGACCTCGGCCGATCGAAACCGAATGATCTTTCCTGATATCAGCAACTTACACTCGCCGGGAGGGCCCCACGGGCCGCGTCCTCGAAGAGGACCGTAGAACTCATTAATACCCAAAGCTGCCGCAGTTAGTGGTCGACGGGCGCATTGCGCAGCGCCTCCACTTCGAATTCGTTAGCCAGTGCCGCACCCGCCGAATACCTGGGAAGCTCCACTGGGGTTCGGTGAGGACATGAGCTCAGCATACGGCGCCTCCCTGACAGTCCCCGGGTAGCGTGATATCGTTATTAAAGGCTTCTCGGCTCGAGACGACCCGTGATTAGACTCATTCGAGAACTTCGTCGCCGCGAAGTGTTCGGCACAGTTGGACTCTACGTCGGCGTTTGCTGGATCCTTATCGAAGCTGCGAGCAGCGTACTGCTGCCGGCCTTCGGCGCGCCGAGCTGGGTGCTCCCAAGCCTCGTGCTTACCACGATAATCGGTTTTCCCATCGTCGCACTGCTGGCCTGGTTCTACGACGTCACGGGCTCCGGCATCAATCTCGACGCCAACGAGTCCGACCACCCCGTTCCGGGGCTCGGCCAACGCAAGATGGACTTCGTCGTCATCGCCGTCCTTGCGCTTGCGCTGAGCTTCTCGATCTACCTGAATTTTGCGATCGCACCTGCTGCATCGCGAGCCCAGCTCGCGCCGGTCTCTCTGCTTATCGGCCCCTTCGACAACCGCACGGAGGAGCCGAACTTGGGTGACGTGTTTGAGCATGCCTTGGCCGTCGGCATCGAGACGGCTCCCTATGCGTTGGTGCGTGAGCGACGCGGCTCTGCGTCGGGCGCAGCGGGACCAATCGCTGAGCCGGTCGCCGCCGACCTCGTTCTGTCGGGCTCGATCGAACGCGACGGTTCCGGCTTTCTTCTCGAGCTCGCCGGCTTGGAGCCGGGAAGCGCCGCGGCGGCTTTCAGCATCTCGGCGACCGCACGGAGCCGAGACGAGTTGTTCATGACCGTAGCTCGCCTGGCCGATGCCGTGCGCGAGCAGCTTGCCGGTCGCATTGGTCACCGCGGTGCCGGCGGAGCCGCCGAGGCGTTCTCAGCCGCCTCGATCGAGGCGGCCGCGGCTTTCGTCCGTGCCATTGACCTGGCCGAGGACGGCCGGCACGACGCCGCAGCCGAGGAGTTCGAGACAGCCATGCAGCTCGATCCCGGCCTCGGCCGCGCCGTCGCCGGCCGGGCCCTCAGCGAGTATCGGCTCGGCCACGAGGCCGAGGCCGAGGAGCTCTGGGCCCAAGCATCGGTGCTGCTCGGCACGATGACGGCAAGGGAGCGTCTGACGTTTCTCGCGCTTCATTCCGAAGTCACGGGGCGCGACGTCGAGGCGTTCGCCCGCTTTTCCGAGCTCGTCGCGGCATACCCGGCCGATGCGGACGGGCGGGCCGGGCTCGCAAGGTCCGCGTTCGCCGTGCTCGATTTCGAGAAGGCCGTCGCCGAAGCTGCCGAGTTCCTCGAGCTCGTCCCGGACAGCCGCCGATACGCCAGCGACTTCGCGATTTACGCGCTGTATGCGGGCGATTTCGACGTGGCCGCGATGCGCGCGCGAGCGATGTTGGCCGAGGATCCGGGCCACGTGACCGCGCACGTCGTGCTCGCGGCCACCCTGCTCGTGACCGAGGACTTGGAAGGCGCGCGCGAGGTATATGAACAGCTCGCGGGCGCCGCAAGCGACGACGCAGTGTCTCTCGGCATGCTCGGGTTGGCCGACCTCTCGATCTACTTGGGCCAGTTCGACCGTGCTCGCGGGACGTTAGAGCAAGGCATTCAGCGCGATCTCGAACGCGGTGCGCAAGTCGCGGCGGCCGTCAAATACGTTGCGCTCGCGGAGGCATTCGTCGGCAGCGGCGAAACCGCCGACGCAAGGAACGCTCTCGCAAGTGCGCTCGCGGCTTCGGACCAGGACGCGGTCAAGATCGGCGCCGCGCTCGCCTTCCTCGCGCTTGAAGACACCGAGTCCGCAACCGCGATCGCCGACGAGCTTTCGACGCGCGAGCGACCGAACGCCCGAGCAGAACGCGCCTACGCGCTGATGATCCAGGCAGCAGCACACAGGCAGTCGGGCCGGCTCATCGAAGCCATCGACCTGCTGCGTTCGGCCGCGGATCTCGCAGACCTCTGGCGTGTTCGCTACGAACTCGGCAGGGCCTATCTCGATATCGGCATGTTTGTGGCGGCCGTCGACGAATTCCAACGCTGCCGCAGGCGCCGAGGCGAGGCGACTGCGATGTTCCTGGACCAGAGACCGACGTTTCGCTACACGGTGGAGTTGCCGTATTGGCTTGCACTCGCCGAGGATAGCCTTGGCAAACCCATCGGCTAGCGAGCCGCCGTTCGAACGCCGAAGACTTAAGTTCGCATCTGCCCTGAGTTGCGCTACGAGTCAACGGTGGAAGACCCTGTGTATCTCGAAGAACCAGCGACGTTCACGATGCTCTGGGACCACCGCCCCGACCTCGAGGTCTCCCCCACTGCGACCAGCGATCGCTCACAGATATCTTGAGGATTAATCGGGTTTATCACACCGGTTTGCGATGCAATAGAAGGAGACGACGATCCGACGATGGCAAGCGCACGGACGGCAAGTGGACGCGCACGGCGATCCAGGCGTTGCTGGTCGCAGAGCTCCTGCGGCCAGATGCGAAGCTGCTCGCGCTGCTCGATGTGCTAGTCGCTGCGAGGACGCTCGCGCTTAACACGCTTGCCGGTGCCGGGCCGCGCCCTGAAGGCGCTGAGGCCGGTATTGCCGAAGAAATGGCGGCGGGTAACACTCAAGCTGCGGCAAGCAAATGGATTCTGCTCGCCGAGACTCTTCTCCATCAGGGGAAAAATGAAGCGGCCGTTGCCACGCTTGAAAACGGCCTGGAGCTCGACGACGGCATTGTACGGACCGTCCCGGCCGCAATTAGCTATTTGCGTGCAGGCAAGATCGATGCAGCAACAGCCATCGCGGACTCTTTATCGCAGACACTGCGACCACAACATCGCGCTTATGGTCTCATGATCAAGGCGTTAGTCGATCTGGAAAGCGGGCGAGAAATGGATGCCATAGACAAGTTGAGAGCTGCGACTGAATTTGCTGATCTTTGGTTGATTCGGTTTCATACTGGTCGCGCCTACCTCGCGGCCGGTTATGCTGTAGAAGCGCTCGCCGATTTCGAGATGGCCGCGGCGCGTCACGGCGAGGCGTCGGCAATTTTTCTGGACGACACGCCAACCTACAGGTATCTGGCGACGCTGCCTTCCTGGCTCGACCGCGCACAGCATGAACTCGGAATGACCGAGTCGGTACAGCAGAGCTTACCGGCATCTCTGGATTTTGGATCGAACGGCGAGCCCTGACAGGCAATGCAAAAGCGCGGCTGGAGGGCGCAGATCGGTGAATACCTTTGACAGTCCGGAGCGCAGCACTGACAACCTGATTATCGGCACAAGCCCCTGCATTGAAGCGTATGTTGACCCATGTGGGAGAACCTGGCCGGACCGCGAGGGATTCGCGTTGGCGTTACTGCACTGCAGCATCTAAGCTTAGGAAAACGAAGAGAAAAAGAAGGGGGTGCGCTTTGTCCGTACCTCTACACGAACAGAATCCGAATGAGATTACTCGTGAGTCGCTGGTCAAGATCC
>JACZRH010000239.1 GCA_022574815.1 Planctomycetota bacterium
GACCAGGTCGGTCGCCAGAATCATGCCGCGTTTGTCCTTGTACGCGAACGACTGGATCAGGCCCTGGTTGAAAAGCCGCTGGAAGGGCTCGACAGTCGAAACATAACCGAGGTCGTAGAGCACCTTGTGCCAGAAGCGGGCGTACAGCAGGTGCAGGACGGCGTGCTCGGCGCCGCCTATGTAGAGATCGACGCCGCCCGCCCGCGGCGACCCGTCGGAATCGAGCCCGCCCATCCAGTAGCGTTCGACCTTCGCGTCGGCGAAGGCCCGCTCGTTCTTCGCATCGAGAAAACGCAGGTAGTACCAGCACGAGCCGGCCCATTGCGGCATGGTGTTCAGCTCGCGGCGGTAGTCCTTCCCATCGCGCCGGACGGTGATCCAGTCCTCGGCCCGCGACAGCGGCGTCCGCGGCTCGGCGTGGGGATCGTCGCTGGCGTGCGGGCGGAAATCCTCCATCTCCGGGAGCTTGACCGGCAGCTCCGAGTCCAGAATGCCGATCGGCCGACCGTCCTCGTTGTAGACAATCGGGAACGGCTCGCCCCAATAGCGCTGCCGCGAAAAAAGCCAGTCGCGCAGCTTGTATTGCAGCGTGCCGGCCCCCAGGTCGCGCTCCTCCAGCCACGCCGTGATCTTCTTCTTCGCGTCGCAGGTCGACAGCCCGTTCAGATGGCACTGCCCGGTGAACAGCTCGCCCTCGGCGTCCGACGGAGAGTTCATCGCGGTTCCCGGGCTTTCAAAACCGCGCCACGGTTCGTCACCGGGCGGCGCGACGATCTGAATGGCCTCGAGACCGAAGGTGTCGGCGAACTCGAGGTCGCGGCGGTCGCTGCCGGGGACCGCCATGATCGACCCCGTCCCGTAGCCCATCAGCACGTAGTCGGCCACCCAGATCGGCACGCGTTTGCGGTTGACCGGGTTGATCGCATACGCGCCGGTGAAGACACCGGTCTTGGTTTTCGTGTCCGTGGTTCGGTCGAGCTCGGACTTGTGCGCCGCCTTTTCGACGTAGGCATTAACGGCGTCGCGCTGCTCCGCCGTGGTGATGACCGGCACGAGCCGGTGTTCCGGCGCGAGCACCATGTAGGTCGCGCCGTACAGCGTGTCGGGCCGGGTCGTGAACACGCGGATGACGTTGCCGTCGTCCGGCTCGCCGGCGAGCGCGAAATCGACGTACGCGCCCTCGCTGCGGCCGATCCAGTTGCGCTGCATGAGCTTGATCGACTCCGGCCAATCGAGCCGCTCGAGGTCCGCCAGGAGCCGCTCGGCATACTCGGTAATGCGCAGCATCCACTGCCGCAGCGGCCGGCGGTAGACCGGATGGTTGCCGCGATCGCTCTTGCCCTCGTTGGTCACCTCCTCGTTGGAGAGCACCGTCCCGAGCGCCGGGCACCAGTTCACCGGCACCTCCGCGAGGTACGCCAGGCGATGCTCGTCGCGATACGCCTCCAGCGCGGCCGGCCCCTCGGCCTTGACGTCGGGCGGGATCGGCAGCTTGTCGATCGGCCGCGCCGCGCCGACGTTCTGTCGGCCGTCCGCGTCGGTCCAGCGCCATTCCGGGTCGTACCAGGAATTGTAGATTTGCAGGAAAATCCACTGCGTCCAGCGGTAGTAATCCTCGTGACAAGTGGCGAACTCGCGGTCCCAATCGTAGCCCAGCCCGATCAACTTCAACTGCCGCGCGAACGTCTCGATGTTCTGGCGTGTCGTCAACGCCGGATGCACGCCGGTCTCGACCGCGTATTGCTCGGCGGGCAGGCCGAACGCGTCCCAACCCATCGGGTGCAGCACGTTGAAGCCGCGCATGCGCTTGAAGCGCGCGATGATGTCGGAGGCGATGTACCCCAGCGGGTGCCCGACGTGCAGCCCGGCTCCCGAAGGATAGGGGAAGAAATCCAGCACGTAGTACTTCGGCTTCTCGCTGCCCGGCGCGCCCGGGTTCGCGGCCCGGGCCGCCTTGCGCTCGGCCCAGTCCTGCTGCCATTTCGGCTCGATCCGGTTGAATGCGTACTCGGCGCTCATAGCGTCACGTGTGTTCTTCGGACCCGGTCGCCCCGCCGGCTCGCTCGGCTGCACCCGTCACCCCGCGGGTCGCATCGGGTGATCGGTCGCATGGCCGGACGACGCGCCGCCGACGCGCCCCGGCGACTCGCCCGGGATCACGGCTGCTCGGCTTCCTGTGCCTTCCGGCTGGAAACGAATCCCGTGCGTTGGCGCAGCAAATCCGGATCGAACCAACCGAGGACCAACGCTCGCTGATCCTGAAACGCCAAACGCCGGGCCAAGGTGGGGCGCTGCTTTTCGAAATCGCCGGCGTAGACCGGCTCGAGCTCGATCAACTCGACGACCACCCACTTCTGGCTGTTGGCGATCTGCACCAGCCCAACCTTGTGGGCCGGGCTGGTGGCCGTCGTCGGCTCGTCAGCCAACGCGAAGACCGCCTCGGGCAGCTTGGGCGTGAAGAGAACCACGCCCTCGTGAAAAACGAACGCGCGCGAACGCGAAAAGTCCCGCGGCGTGAACGGCCCCAGGGGCTTCAGATAGTTGGTCGGCTGCCGCGGAGGTTCCTCGCTCGCGGCGTCGAGCACTTCGGCCTGCCGCAGCAATGTCTTGAGTACGTCGGACTCGGCGACGGCCTTGTCCAAACCGACCTGCCGAGCCCGTTCGAACAACTTGCGGGCGTGAACCTCGGCCATCGCGTGGGCCTTCAGCACGGTCATATCCTCAACCAGCTTATCACGCACCGCGTCGATCGACTCCGCCGGCCCGGCCGGGTCCACCTTCACCACGCGGAAGAAATACGACGGGCCGGTCGGCTGTCTCGTGCGCAGATCAAAGTCGGTCAAGACCGGGCTCGGCTCAAACACATTCAGCGCCAGGGTCCGCTCGTCTTGCTCGTCTTGGGTCAGCTCATAGAGGCCCTTGATCTGCAAGGCAAAATCGGCCGCACTGAGCCGCTGATTGTCGTTAATGCGATAGCTCGCCCGGCCGAAACCCGGCAGAGCCCGGACCCCAACGCGGTCCAGCACGTCGGTCTTTTCGAAAATAACGTCGTAGGTGCCCGAATGCCCGGCCCGCAACGCCTCGAACAGCCCCGTCAGGTCCCCGGCCGGCGGATTGCGGTAGCCGTCCTCGCCGACCTCCGCCCGCACCCAAGCCTCGTTCGCCTCGGCCCGCATCTTATTCACTAACCGCTGAGCCTCCTCCACCGCCTTGGCGGCTCGCCAGTCTTCCTTCACCCGCTCGGCGACCTCTTCGTAGCTCTGTTGCACTTCGTCAAACTGCGGCGGGAACGGCTGCGTCGTCGGCTCGGTGGGGCGCGGGATCCGCTTGACGTACTTGCTGCGGTTCATCTCGTAGTAACGGCGGGTTCCGGCCGCGCGCACACGCACCTTCGTGCGGATCGCCTCCGGATCGACGCTGAGGTATTCGAGCTGGACGCGATCGGGCCGGCGGTAGCCGTACACCAGCCCGTCCTCCGTCGACCCGTCCTCACGGTCCTTGGCCTCTTCGAAATAAGCCGCCAGCTCTTCCTCGGACGGGTCGCTGACGGCGGTCAGAAACGCGTTCGAGTCGATCACCGACATCCGCACGACGGCCTGCTGGGTCTGGTCCCGGTAGGCCAGCTCGAGCCGCGGCAAACTGGCCTCGACCGAGCTTGCCAGCATGATCTGCACGCGTTGGACCGCCATCCAGCTTCCGATCACCTCGTAGAGATAGTCCCTGCTGCAACTGAAGGTGTCGCCCACGTCCCGCAGCAGTTGCCCGCTCACACCCATTCGGGTCAGCGTCGCCTCGACTTCGGCCGAACCGACGCGGATTCCCATCCGCCGGGCCTCTTCGAGCAGCAGATACGAATCGAGCGGGTCCGAGCGGCCGAAGATCAGGCCGAATCGCGCGGCGATCTGCGATTGCTGGGAAACGAACCGCAAGTCGTTGGTGCTGATCGGTTCCCCAAACGCCGTCCCAACCTCTTCGTCGATGTTCCGCGCAGCGCGTCCCCAACTTTGGATGACGTCCATCAACAGAAACGCCACCAGCAGCAGCGACATGAAAACGAGGATCAGTGTGCGATTGTATTTGCGGAAAAACTTGCTCGGTTTCATCGTCGGTCCCGAATCTGCGGACGCCGGGTCATTCTCGGTCACCGCCACGTGGCGGAAACCGCCATCATACGCCCTGCGGCCGGACGGACAAGTCGGACGGCGCGCCCGACCCGAGCACCCCCAGAGCACCGTTCGGCCGAGCGGTGCCGGGATTATCGGCCGGCAGGATCCCGGGCTCGCTCGGCTCTTACCCCCGCTGGACGATTCGGCCCATTACCCTCCGAAAATCGGCAGATTGTCTTTGCCCGGCGTATCGATCGTTTTGTAGATTGTCAGTATGGGCAGGGTGCCAGCACACTCGCTTACCCATGGGAGAGCGGCGATGCGGACGGGCCGGCGATTCCTGAACACCGCTCGGCGGTTCGCGCGGGAGGAAGATGGGCCGTCCGCGGTCGAGTACGCGATCCTGCTGACGTTGCTGGTGCTGGTCGCCGTCGCCTCGATTCGGGGAATCGGGCAGAGAATGTACAACATTTATGACTACATCGACTCGGTCATGCCCGGACCGCCATAGGGGCTGCGATGCCGCTCGAACGTTTCATATTCTGGGTCGTCGCCGTCGCCGCGACCGTGGTCGCCGGCTGGTGGCTCTCGATTCGCCCCGGCGCCTGCTACCGCGGCGGCGCGACGACGGTCTCCTTCCTGCTCGTCGCTCTTGCGATTCTGCTCGGCATGTTGGCGCTCACCGGGCAGGGCCCCCACGGTTCTGGCGCCGGCCCCTACTCGCTCATTACCGGCCGATAGCGATTGCACGCGGATTGATCCCAACAAAACCACTGGCATCCCACCCGCACGCGCGAGTTGCGACCTCAAATCGCAGATCTCAAATGTCAAATCTCGAGCCTGTCGTCCCACCCGCCGCTGCCGCCGTTTGCGGCCCTGTGCCCCATCTCCTATGCTCTGGCCCAACCCGTCTCATTCCCGTGGGAGGCAACAACACATGGCGGCAAGCAGGAAACGGTCGCGGGCTGACGGCTGGTCACCGCTCGATCCACCCGAAATGACCATCCTCGCGGATCATCCGATCCTCCACGCCGGAGAATCCGACGACGACCTGCTCGACCTGGCGCCCAAGCTGGCCGCAGTCTTCGACATCCTCAGAAACGAGCGCACCCAAACCCCGATGGCCGTCGCCGTCTACGGCAGTTGGGGCACCGGCAAAAGCTCGGCCATGCGCGCTGGCTGCGCGACCGCTTGCGGCAGTGGAACGAGTCTCAGCGCGAATCGCCCGGTCGCCACGCGATCGTCGAGACGGTCTGGTTCGACCCCTGGAAGTACCAGACCCGCGAGGACGTCTGGCGCGGCCTGATCGCCGAGGTGATTCTCGCTTGCCTCGAGTTCGGAGCCCCGCCCGGCGGCAACCTGCTGACCTGGATCGAACGCGCCGCCAAACAGTTCGGCGCCAAGATCGGCCGGCCCTTCCTGGCGGCGCTGAATCACATCAACGTCAAGCTCAAGGTCGGCACCCCCCAAATGCCGGGCGTGCCGGAGGCGGGCGGCGAAATCGAGATCCGCGGCGAGGCCTTCCAGGCCGTCATCGACGAGTACAACAAGGCCGCCACTCCCGAAGCGGCCTATCTGAATGAATTCGAGGCCTCGCTCGCGAGCTGGGTCGCGGACTTCTTTCCGCAGGAACCCGGAGAGGGCCGCGCCCCGCGCCGCCTGGCACTCTTCATCGACGACCTCGACCGCTGCATGCCCGCCGTCGCGCTCCAGGTGCTCGAAGCCCTCAAGCTCTACCTCAACATCCCCGGCCTGCTGTTCGTCGTCGGCCTCGACCGCCAGGTGCTCGACGCCGTCGTGCAAACTGAATACGCCAAGCACGGCGTCACCGCCGACAAGAGCCGCGAATACCTGGACAAGATGTTTCAGGTGCATCTCGACATTCCGCCGACGCAGCGGCAGGCGCACGACTTTCTCGAGCAGCAGATCAAGCGTCTCGACGAGGCGTCGGGCCAGCAATGGAGCAGCCGGCTCGATGCGGCCCTGCCCGACGAGCCGAAGGTGGACTGCAAAGCGATCATTGAGAGCAAAATCGCGGTGCTGGCCCGCGACAACCCGCGCGAGATCAAGCGCCTGCTCAACAGCGTGCTGCTGCGGGCCTGGGCCGCGGCGCACAACACCAACCTGGAGGCGGACGCCGACGCACCAGCGTCCCGCGCGTTGCGCTTCACGCAGGGCGCGCAGGTGTTCCTCATCCAGCGCTTCCTCGGGCGCGGCTTCGAGCGCGAAGACCTGCTCCTGACCGACGAGACGCAACGGTTCTTCGAACGCTGGTCGAATTTCGTTCGCGACCACCCGGACTTCCAACCCGCCGAGCGCGCCGAACTTTCGGCCGATGCCGCGAAGGACACCGACGACGAAAGCGCAGCGCAGCCGCAACCGCGCGGCAAGCCGACGTCCGATGCGCGCCGCCCGGAGCGCCAAACCCCGGCCGAGGCCGAATTCGAGCAACTCAGGGCGGCCCAACCCGCCAAGCTGCCGCTGCTCGCCGACAAGCACCTGTGGGAGCTGATGCGGATTCCGTTCTCGGTGTCGGTTGCCGCCGTCTCGAGCGTCGCCCCGGCGCCAAGTGCCGCCGTCGTCACGGCACGAACCGCCGCGCCCGCTCGGACCGGCGCCGACCGCGTCGCGGCCGAGCCCGCGGAGGCGCCAACTGACGCCGGCGGATTGCCCTGGCCGCGAACGATCGCCGTCGCCATCGCCCGGGCGCTCGACAAGCCGCTGGCGGAGTTAACGCCGGCTGACGCCGACAAGGTTCGTAAGCTTGACTTGATCGGCAACACCTTACTGAGCGATCTCATGCCGCTAGCGGGGCTGACCGGCCTGCGAGCCCTCGATCTCCGTTATTGCAGCGAGGTTTCTGACCTAATGCCGCTTGCGGGACTGAGCGCGCTGCAAGTGCTCCATCTTGGGAACACGCAGGTTTCCGACCTCAAGCCGCTGGTGGGGCTGAGCGCCCTGCGATTGCTCGAGCTCTGGGGCACAAGGGTTTCCGACCTGACACCGCTGGCGGAGCTGAACGGGCTGCAATCGCTCGATCTTGAGGGTACGCCGGTTTTCGACCTGACGCCGTTGGCGGGGCTGAGCGGGCTGCAATTGCTCGATCTCCACCGTTGCAATCAGGTTTCCGACCTTACGCCGCTGGCGGGCCTGAGCGGGCTGAAATCGCTCGATCTTAGGAACACCCAGGTTTCCGACCTGGCGCCGCTGGAGGGACTGAGCGGGCTGCGCAAGTTGTGGATCGATCCTGGCGTGGACGACACGTCGCTCAAGAAACTGCCGAATCTGCAGATCGACGGAAGCTGATCACCGCATTGACGCGTCGCTGCGGGGAGAAGAAAAGGTGTCAGGAAGATTTTTCTGTCTCCTCGCGGGGTTGTCCGCGTTTCCGCGGACATATGCGGTTGAGGCGCCTACGAGGCGACTGTAACCCCCAACGGGGCGGCGGTTTTTGGCCAGGGGCGTGAGCCCCTGGGCCGCTGAGCCCAACAG
>JACZRH010000240.1 GCA_022574815.1 Planctomycetota bacterium
AGGCTCGTGCCGTCCACTGCGACGAATCCCTTCTCGACGACGTATCGCATGACGGAGGCCGGCGCGCGAACGTTTATCAGCAGCGCGTCGTCCTCTTTTTCGATCGAGGCGATCTCCCCCGTGGCGTCGACGTGCCCCTGGACGAAGTGGCCGTCGATGCGGTCGCCGGCGCGCAGCGAGCGTTCGAGATTAACGCCATCGCCGACCGACGCGTATTGCAGGGTCGTTCGCCGCCAGGTTTCGGGGATCACGTCGAACGCGCCGACCGATCCGCTGGGCGCGGTGAGGGTCAGGCAGACGCCGTTGATAGCGACGCTGGCGCCGGGCGCGAGGTCGTCGAGCAGCTCACCGAGCTCGATCTTGAGGCACCAAGCTTGGCCGGCGGAGTCCGCGCGGCGCGCGGTGCGACCGAGCTCGACGATTTTTCCGACGGATTCGACGATACCGGCGAACATATGCACCTGCTGCGGGCCTGCGCCCTGCGTGGCTCGAGCCGCACTTCGGTCCTCGCTGCGCCAATTAGACAACGAGAGCACCCTCGCGGGCAAGCGAAGGTGCTCCCGGGATGCTTCAAATCGGGCTTGATCGCGACGTCGCGAGGCGGGCGCATCGGCCGCGTCGGCGGGCTAAGCGCTGCAACGCCGTCGCCGTGGGAAACTATCCGAGACCGAGATCTTCCAGATCGAGGTCTTCGAGATCCGATTCGCTGAACTGCGGCAGGCCGCCCGCTTCGAGCAGGGCCATCACGCTCGGGGGAATCACGACGCTGTCGGGATCGTTGGCGGCTTGTTCGATGAAGCTGTTCAGGTCGTCGATCGAGTTGAGATTGTTGGCCCGCAGGAAATCGACGGCGGCCTGGGCCTGCTCGTCGGTGACCTGTGGCGCGTCCGTCGCGCCCGCCACGTCCGCCACGGTGTCCGTGACGATCTGGACCTCGTCGGGCGTAAGGCCGGTCAACTGTCCGCCGACGATCTTGGCACCCGCCGAAAGAATATTCCCGCCGCCTTGATTGGTTGTTCGCGACGGAATCAGCGGGCAACCACCGAAGGAGAGCAGCATTGCGGCGGCGAATCCGCCGAGTGCGATCGATTTGATCCTGTGCATGGTGCATACTCCTGTGAGGTGGTGACGGTTCACGGCAGCCTGTCGATGAGCGAGTCGGCGTCGAAGTCAAGGAAGATGCCGCGCAGCGCGCCGTCGGGGATCGTCGCGGGCACCTCGGTGCTCATGTCGTCGAGAAACGCGCTGAGCTGATCCTGCGTGTCGATCCCCTCCTCGCGAAGCAGCAGTACGATGGCCTGGGCCTGCGAGTCGTCCAGATCGAACGAGGTTGCCGTGCCGGTCTCTGCGGCCTCATCGGCGTAAATCTGCACCTCGTCGGGGGTCAGCTCGCTGAATCGCTCGGCGGCAATGAGGTCGAAGGCGGACCGCAGGTCGCCCCCGAACTGGTTGCCCTCGCGTTCCTCGGACAGCAGCGCGTTGATCACGTCGGCCGGCACGCCGAGCAATTCGAGCTCTCGGCGCTTTTCCTGCGCGGACAGGTCCTCGTCCGCCGTGACGCGATCGATCGCATCTGTGCTGGCCGGGATCGAATTCGGAAATCGGTCGGGCGCGCAGCCCGACGCCGCGGCGAGGCAGGCCGCGCCAATCGCAGTGAATCGAAGCTCGCGCAACATTTGCCGGTATTCCTCTGTAAGAGCCGCCGCTTCGCAGGTCCCTTGAGCAGCCTACGCGCGCACCAAGTGTCCGGCTATTATATTTCGGACGTAGCCGTGTACAACGTTAGAGGGTAATTTCGAAGCCCGCCCGCTCTTGGGGCTGGCGGACCGTCTCGCCGGAGTGTCGGATGCGTGTCGCGATCGTCGGATTTCCATATTCCGGTAAGACAACCTTGTTCGCGGCGGTCTCGGGGGTCGCGCTCGATCACTTGCGGCCGGCCGAGGAGACCCTCGCCGCGGTCAAGCTTCCGGAGCCGCGGCTGGACGTGCTCGAGACGATTTTCAAACCCAAGAAGCGGACCGCAGCGACGATCGACTTCGTCGACCTGCCGGGCAGCGCCGAGGGCGAATCGGAGCACGCCGGCCTGACGCGGCACCTGCCCACGCTGCGGCAATCGGACGGCTTGCTGTTCGTGTTGCGCGACTTCGCGTCGGCCTCGGTCCCGCCCCACCAAGGCAGCGTCGACCCGCGAAGAGACCTTACGCAATTGCGCGATGAACTGCTGCTGGCCGATCTCGAAATCTGCGCCAACCGCATCGAAAAACTTGAGAAAGCCCTCACGAAACCGACCAAGGAGCGCGAGCGGCATAAGCACGAATTGAACTTGCTCGGCCGCTGCCGCGAGGCGCTCGAGGCCGAGCGGCCCCTAAGCCGGGTCGTGCAGCCCGGCGAGGAAGAGAAACTGCTGCGCAGCTTCGGGTTCCTGACGCAGAAGCCCGTGGTCGTCGTGCTCAACGTCGACGAGGAGCGCGTCGCGGCCGAGCCCGCCCTGCGCGATCCCTACGCCGCCACCACCATCGCGACCTGCGCCACGCTCGAGGCCGATCTGCTACAGGTTGACGCCGAGGACCGCGGCGAGTTCCTGGCCGATTACGGCATCGCGGCTCTGGCGCGCGACCGGATCGTCTGGGCCTGCTTCAACGCGCTCGAGATGCTGTGCTACTTCACCGCCGGCGATACCGAGGTGCGCGCCTGGCCGATCGCCGCGGGCTCGACGGCCCTTGACGCGGCGGCGAAGATTCATTCGGACTTGGCACGCGGCTTTATCAAAGCCGAAACCGTGGCGTTCGAGGACTTGCAGGCCGCCGGTTCGTTTCGTGAAGCGAAGGCGGCCGGGACGCTGCGCCAGGAGCCGAAGGGGTACGTCGTCAAGGACGGCGACGTGATTACGATCAAGTTCAACGTGTAGCACGGGGACGATGCAATCGCCGCCGACGGATGACCGAGCCGCGCGGTGTGCGATCTGGAGGACCTTGCCGTGCGAATGCTCATTCTTGCCGTTTCCGCGGCCGCCCTGGCGGCCCCCCCTGTCGTGGCCGCCGATCCACTGACGCAGGCGGACCTGCTCAAACGGCTGATCGATCTCGACCGGCTCACGACACCGCCGCCCGTCGGCGAAAAAACCGGGATGTTCTCCAGTTACGATCGGGCCTCGACCATCGACCGCTTCGGCAAGCTCTTGAAGTGGGACGCCAACGCCGATTGGGGGCAATTCATCCGCACGGAATCGGACGGCTGGGACGTGATGGCCGAGATGAAAGGACCCGGCGTGATCACGCGCATCTGGTCCGCGAACCCGCACGGCCAAGTTCGCTTCATTCTCGACAACATGGTCGTCATCGACGCGCCGTTCGAGGACCTCTTCAACGGCAAACTGGCCCCCTTCGCCGAGCCGCTCTGCTACCGGATCGTGCAGAACGGCGGCAGGAACTGCTACTTTCCGATCGCGTACGCCCGGAGCTGCAAGGTCGTCATTCGCGAGAGCAAGTCCTATTACCAGATCAACTATGTGTCGTTTCCGCGCGGCACGCAGGTGGCGACGTTCTCGCCCCAACTCGACGAAGCCGCGCGAAAGACGCTCGACGAGGTAACCAAAGCCCTCACCGAGGGATTGACCGACGAGCAGTTGTTCGGCGGCCGCTCGGCGTCGCCGGAAAGCGGGCAGTGGCCGATTCGCAAAGGCGAGCCGTTGACCTGGGAGATCCAAGGGGCCGGGACGATCCGCGCGTTTCGCATCGCGCTGACCGACCGGCACAACCCGCGCGATCTGTACGCGCTGCACAAGTGCATCCTGCGCATGTATTGGGACGGCGAAAAGCAGCCCAGCGTCGAAGCGCCCCTGATCGACTTCTTCGGCAGCGGGTTTGATTTCCGCGCGTTCGGCAGCGTCCCGATCGGCACCGAAAAGTGGATCGAGATGGGCGGGCAGCACGCCAAGGAAGATTGGTTCATGTACTGCTACTTCCCGATGCCCTTTTCCAAGGGGGCGTACATCGAGATCGAAAACCCCAGCCGCCGCGAGCTCGGCGTGATGGTTTTCATGAACGTCGAGAAAACCGAGCCCGCCGCCGACAGCCTGCGTTTCAAGGCCCGCTTTCGCCGGGAGGACCCCTGCCAGGTGCTCGACTACCCCGTCCTGCGGACCTCTGGGCGCGGCCGCGTCGTCGGCTGCCTGTTCAACGTCGACACGCCGCGGGCCGAGTGGTGGGGCGAAGGCGACGACAAAATCTGGATCGACGGCGAACGCTTCCCCTCCTACTTCGGGACCGGCTCGGAAGACTACCTCGGCGACGCGTGGGGACTCCGCGAGCACATTCGGCCGTTCCAGGGCGTCACGCGGCGCAGCAACCCGACGCACTACGGAAAAAGCTCGGCCTATCGCTGGCACATCGCCGACTCCATCAACTTCCAGAAGTCGATCAAGTTCACGATCGAGAACTGGCAACACGGTCGGACTTGGGACACGTATTACAGCACAATTGCGTACTGGTACGGCGAGCCGGGCGCGAAACACTTTTTCAAACCGCTGAGTGAGGCCGATGTCACGCCGCCCGGTCTGCGCTTTCCCGGCTCGATGGAGATCGAGGGGCGCGCCTCGGGCGCGGGGGCCGGGACGGTGATGAAGGAGAAATTCGCCGGCGGGGTCGAGCTGTCGGGCGGAGCGGCCGTCAATATCAAGGAGAACGCGCCGGTCACGATCGAAATGCCCTCGAATTTCCCGCGTGTCGCGAAGCTGAAGCTGCGCGTGCATCCGCGCCGCGCGTTCGAGGAGATTCGCGTCGTGGATCCGAAGGGCCGGCACGTCGGCACGGTCAAGTACACGCGCGCCGCGAACGGGCTCTACGACGTGGGGCCGGTCCGCCTGGAAGCTTCGAAAAACCCCTTCACCGTCACCAGCACGACCAAGGCAGTGCTCGACTGCTGGGTGCTCGAGGAGTTCGCGAAGACGCGGCGCGGTTTCGAAGCCGAAGACCTGCGCGTCGTGTCCGCCGACGGGGCTAAGACGCAGGTCGAGGATTTCGCGCTCGCTTGGTCCGGCGGCTCGCAGCTCGTGATCGATTTCCGTTCGGCCGGGGCGCGGGTCACCCTGGCGCTGCCTTCGCGAAAGGATCAGGGCCCGCGAGCCGTGGTACTCGGGATTTCGCGCGGTCCAAGAGGCGGGCAGTTTCAGGCGCTCTGGGACGGCGAGCCGCTCGGCGAGCCCTTCGATTGTCACGCCGACGAACCCATGCTCGGGCGCGTCGCGCTCGGGACGACGACTCCGGGGGACGGCGAGCACACGCTCGGCTTCGCGGCGGTGGGCGGCGGCTCGAGCTCAGCGGGCACGCGGCTCGGCCTCGACGTCGTTGAGCTGTTCTTCTCGCGCGGACCCTTCGCGATCGAGTGCGAAAACCTGAACGTCGTCGGTTCTGAAGGGACCGACCACGTTCGCCAGACCCTGCACGGCGACTTCAGCGGGGAGGCGCAGATCTGGTGTCGCGCTACCGAACCGGGGGCCTGGATCGAGTTTGCGGTCCCGGTCGGCAAGGCCGGCAAGTACAAGCTCTCGATCGTCTACACCACCTCGCGCGACTACGGCATCGTCCAGACGTACGTCAACGGCAAGAAGGCCGGCGAGGCCTTCGATACGTTTGGCCCACTGCAACCCGGCCCCATTCGCGCACTCGGCACGTTCGACCTCCCCGCCGAGCCGCTGCGCATCAAGGCCGTGCTCACGGGCAAGTCCGAACAGTCGCCGGGCTTCTACTTCGGCGTGGACTGCGTGCTGCTCGAGCCGGCGTAGGACGTTGCGGGCACGCTCCGCCGGCGAGACAGGGGAAGAAGGGGTCGATGCCATTGGAGTTGGAGTAGGAGTGCGGGCGGGTGGGCGCGGGCTGAATAGGCCCATTTTGGGACCGAATATCGCGTTGGGCTAGCACGGCAGGTGCGTGAATCCCTTCGCGCTGTTCGACTTCGCAGGATGGGAATCCTGTGGCGGTGCTTGCGACACGGGAATCGCGCGCGCGTAAGCCTGGTTAAGAGCAACGGACGGAATAAAACAGCATAGACGCCTGTTGCCAAAGGGTGGCGCTCAGACCACGAGTAACTTGAAACGGCCTTAGTTTCGGGAATGTTCGTCCGCGGATGTCCGCGCGGGCGATAAGGCCTCAGAAGACGGGAATCTACCATGTTCGGCAATCGCGGATCCATTCTGTTCGTTGCGCCGGTCGTCACGTCACTGGTTGGTTTCGCCTCGCACAGTGTCGCCGGGGCACAGCGGCGGCCCTGGCCCTCGGCCGTCGCGGCGAAGGCCTTCAAAGAAAAGGGGCAGGCGGGTTATCTCGCGGCGGTACTCGATCTCATCGAACGGGAAAACGAGGCGATGGCGTCCGATCGGCTCAGGAATCTTTATCGTGACGTCCTCGCCACCCGTCTCGCGTTCGTCGGTGAGCACGGGCGCGCGACCCAACTCGGTGACGAGGCGTACGGCATGCGCGGCGTGCATCCCGACATGCCCAAAGGCGATCCACTCGCGGAGTATTCTCCCGTGCCCGCTGTCGATGCGATTGTTAAGGCCGCCAGGGATCGGCGATTGGTCATGGTCAACGAGGAGCACCGTTCGTCAGAGCAACGGGCTTTCACGAACCGGCTGCTGGCACCGCTCCGAAAGCTGGGGTTCCGCCACCTTGCGATCGAGACCGTGCATGAGGACACGGCCGCGTTGAATGCCCGCGGCTACCCGGTCCTCACAACGGGATTTTATTCTCGCGACCCGGCCTTCGGCGACCTGATTCGTCGTGTGCTCCAGCTCGGCTACACGATCGTGTCCTATGAAGGCAGCGCTGAGGAGACTAGGCGACGTCCGGAAGATCGGTCGCCGGGCGATGCGATGAACCGGCGTGAACGCATCCAGGCCCGGAACATCCACGAGCGTGCTTTCGCCGGAGATCCACGGGCGAGGGTGTTGGTCGTGGCGGGGCGCGATCACATCGCTGAGCGCGCGGGCGATGTGTGGACGCCCATGGGCGGGATCCTCAAGGAGTTATCCGGCATCGATCCTCTTACGATCGACTTATACGAAATGGTCGAACACAGCGATGCCAAGTATGAGCACTGGGCCTTCAAGGCTGTCAGCGATCGCGGCTGGACGCGCGACGGGCCGGTCTTGCTCGTGGACAAGCAGGGGGCGTTCTGGAGCGCGAAACCGGGAGTCATTGATGCGTACGTGCTTCATCCACGCACTGCCTATGTCGGTGGCCGACCACAGTGGATGGAGATGGGAGGTCTACGCAAGCGGCTGACTGTAGCGGTACCGGAGTTCGAGGAGCCAGTGCTCTTGCAGGCCCACCTGACGGATGAATCCAACCACGCTGTTCCCGTCGATCAAGTCGTGCTTTGGCCGGGCAAGCCGACGCCGTCGCTGCTCTTGCGGCCGGGGGTCTACAGGCTTCGCATTATCGATCGTGAGGGAAAGAGGCGATTTCGCGAGACGCGTACGGTTGACTGAACGAGCCGGCCACGGGTGCCACTGCCGGCTCGTCCACCTGTGACGAGCGCCGCTGGTGCGTGAATTCCTCCTCGCACGAGCGCGCGTATCCCTTTA
>JACZRH010000241.1:0-4508 GCA_022574815.1 Planctomycetota bacterium
GCACACGGACCCCCGCGAGGGGGTGTTCTTCATTCGACTCGTCTTCGAGCTCGAGGGCTTCGCCCTGCCCGAGCAGCCGGCGGGTGTCTTGCTGCTCGCGTCCGATCCTGCGGAGCTCACCGAAGTGGCCGCAGAGATCGGGCGCGACGTGCCCGAGCTGCGCCCCTCGGACTTCAGGGCCGGCTTCTCCGGCGTGCGCGCCCAGGCCGTCGGCCGTGACGGTCGGCGAGCCCTTGCCCACGCGGCCGACGCTGTACTCCCAGAACACTTCGCCACTTTTGGCGTCGATGGCGTACAGGGTCGCCGAGTTGGACACGAGATAGAGCCGGCCGTTGGCGATTGCCGGCGACGCGTACCCAATGGTGTAGCCGTCGTGCCGCCAGACCGTGCCCGTCTCGGTAATGTCACCCGTCTTCGACGCGTCAACGCAGACGATACTCCCCATCTCGGACGTGTTCAGGTTCTCTTCGCTGTGAGTGAAGTACGCGTAGTTGCCGTCCACGACGACGGACGAGTTCAGCCCGCGTTTGCTCAGCTTGTACGTCCAGACGCGCTCGCCCGTGCGGGCCTTCATGCCGTACACGTTGCCGTCGGCGTTCGGCGCGATCAACATGCGCACGCCGCCGATCACCGCCACCGCCGGCACGGCGTAGGTCGTATCGAGCGGCTTGCCGCCCGGCGCCGCCCACCAGAGCACGTCGCCGCTGTTCTTGTCGAACGCCACGTAGCGGTGCAGCGGCCGCGTGTGGCTGCCCCAGTTCGAGTTCAGGAAACTCACGATCACGCGGTTTTCGTCCACGATCGGCGTGTGCAGCCGGCCGCCGTAGCCGCTGATGCGGCCGAACTCCTCGGTCAGCGAGTGCTTCCAGAGCAGCTTGCCGTCGCGGTCGAACGCGAAGAACTCGCCGCCGGTGCCGTGGGCGTAGACGTTGCCGGTCTCGGGGTCGCCGACGACGGCGGTCCAGCCGACGCGGTTCTCGACGATGTCGGTGTGGAACACGTTGAAGCGGTGCTCCCAGAGCAGCTTGCCGGTGTCGGCGTCGAGACAGACCACGCGCTCGCGGCTGCCGATGCCTTCACCCACGGGGCAGATGTAGAACACGCGGCCGTTCATGATGACGGGCGTCGAGCGGCCGCCGATGTCGGATTTCCAGAGCAGGTTCTCGCCGTTGGGCGACCAGGAGGTGACGGCGGCCTTTTCGCGCGTCATGCCGGTCTGTTCGGGGCCGCGCCAGAAGGGCCAGTCGTTGGCGAAGCCGGCGGCGGCGAGCGGGAACACCAGAGCGAATCGAATCGTGTAGTGTAGCATCAGGAAGAACACCTCAGTATTGCGAATCCAGTCATTCTGTCGCCCGTCCGAATTCTG
Source organism: Planctomycetota bacterium (assembly GCA_022574815.1). Lineage (GTDB taxonomy): Bacteria > Planctomycetota > Phycisphaerae > UBA1845 > Fen-1342 > JACZRH01. Next base: position 1,367 of record JACZRH010000241.1, read on the forward strand.
TGTGGCACAGGCTATCAACCTGTGCCGGGTGCCCCGTCCCGTTCCGAAGGACGGGGCGGGGGACTGATTCGCATTGCGAACACACTTCGCCATTCGAATCCGTCCCCCACCCTCAGAGAGGATGGGGCACCCTGCACCCGTCTATCCACCACGGCGCACGACGCGCCGAGCTTTCAACTCAAACCGCGGCAGCGCGCCGCTCTCGACCAGCACGACTTCCGGCTTGAAGTGCAGCCGATCGCGGACCGCGTCGGCCACCTGCCCGGCAAGCCCGGTCGTGTTCGCGCCGCTCGTCGGCTCGATCTCAATCCGCAGCCCGGCCATCACTCCCGACGAATCCACTTCGATCCGAAACTCGGCTACTGCCGACAGCTCGCGTAGAATACCCTCAATCGCCGACGGAAACACGTTGTTGCCGCGAATGATCAGCATATCGTCGAGGCGCCCGAGCACGCCGCCTTCGATCCACGCGAAACGCCGCCCGCACGCGCACGGCTCGTACGACACCTGCACCTGATCGCCGGTTCGGTAACGGATCAGCGGACTGCCGATGCGGCCAAGGTTGGTCAGGACGAGCTCGCCGCTGCCGCCCGGCTCGACCGGCTCGAGCGTGTCCGGCTGGATGATCTCGGCGATAAACTCGGATTCCATGATGTGCATTCCGCCGGGCCGCTCGACGCACTCGAAGCCCCAGGGCCCGACCTCGGTCATGCCGGCGTGGTCGAAGACACGCGCCCCCCAAGCCGACTCGAGCCGCCGGCGCGTGGCCGGAATGCTCCCGCCCGGCTCGCCCGCGACGATCAGCCCGCGCACCGATGAAGAAGCCAGGTCGATCCCCTCGGCGGCCGCGACCTCCGCCATGCGCAGCGCGTAAGTCGGCGTGCAGCAGACAAACGTGACGCTGTTGTCCAGAAAGTAGCGCAAGCGCGCCGACGTGGTCATCCCCCCGGCCGGCAGCGACAGGTTCCCCAGCTCGACCGCCGACTCGAATGCCCCCCAGAACCCGATGAACGGCCCGAACGAAGCCGGAAACCCGAAACGGTCCTCGGGCGTCACGCCGGCGGCGCGATAGAGAATGCCCCAGCAGCGCTTCCACCACACCCAGTTTTCCGCGGTGTCGAGCCAGCACATCGGCCGCCCGGACGTGCCCGAGGTCTGGTGATATCGGCAGTACGACTCGAGCGGGTGCGTGAGGTTGCCGCCGAACGGCGGATTGGCGGTCTGATCGTGCTCGATTTCGGGGCGGGTCGTGAACGGGAGTTTCGCGATGGGGTCGTGCCGCGCGTCGAATTCGACATCGGCGAGCTTGCGGCGATAGAACGCGTTGCCCGCACGCACCGCTTCCATCAACGCCGTCAACTTTCGGCGTTGCAGCCGCTCCAGTGCCGGGCGCTCGAGCGATTCTTCCTCGGGCACATATTGCCTCACGGCCTGTTTCCTCGCGAGGACGGCGCGATCAGTAACCTCCAAGCCCAACGACCACCACGGCCCAACCTAATGGACGGCACCGTTCCAACGCAAGCAGTCCCGGCCGAAGTTGCTCCGACACGGCCGGCGCGTCACCGAACCGGCCTGTACAAAATTGTAAGGACCCCGCGGAGAACCAAGATTGCGAGGCGTGCTTTCCGTCGAACGACTTGCAAAACCGCCCGCGGCAACGTAGCTTTCCGCCGTTACGAAGCGCATCGTCGGCCCGTGAGCATATCGTGCGATCTGTTCCACTGGGGCCGGCGCGAGCGAGCCGACTCGTTAAGGAGCGTAGAGAGATGAAACACCGATTTTCGATTCGTGGATGGATCGCCGCGGCGTGCCTGAGTGCTCTTGTCGTCGGAGTCGTTCGCGCGGACTTGCAGGTGCTGATCGCCGACCAGGATCCCAGCCAGCAGAGCTTTTTCACGCTGGATTTCGGGCCCTTCGGCGGTGAGACGACCGGCTTCATTTCCAACACCCGCATCTCGCTCGCAATCGACGTGCCGCAGAAGCGCGCCCGAATCGCGAGCTACCATCAGAACGTCGAAGCTCTCACACTGCCCGGCGGGCTGTCGACCGGCGCGATCGTCATTTCCATTGTTCCCGGAACGTCCAGCGGCGAATTCGAGCCGCAAACCGGCGAGTTCTCGACCAATGAGTTCTACGAAATCGCGTTCGAAGGCGACCTGAGCGCCTACGGGCTGTTTTCGCCCATCTTTCTGCCGGGCGCGTCCAACGGCGTAATCGAAAACGGCCCCAATGGCCGCACGATTTCGCAGGCCTGGATCGGCACCGGACAGCTCAACAACCCCTCCAATCCCAAGAAGCCGATCGTCTTCGATTACACCTGCGAGGTTCACACCATCGTCAGCGGCCAGTTCGCGGCCGGCGACATGAACTGCGACGGCAGCGTCAACGGCGGAGACGTCGATGCCTTCTTCGTCGCCCTCGTCGACCCGGAGAGCTACGCGGCGGCGAATCCCGGATGCGACGTGAGCGTCGGCGACATGACCGATGACGGGCTGCTCAACGGCGCCGACATCGACGCGTTCTTCGCCTGCCTCGCCGGCAACGGGTGCCCGTGAACACCCCTACCGAATCAATCACTCTCACGAATCAAGCAGGGCCGTCCCGCGTGGCGGCCCTCTCTTTGCGCCACAAGCAGCCCAAAGGCGCCCCATGAGAATCGCGTATCTGGCTGCCGGCGCCGGCGATATGCTCTGCGGCAGTTGCCTGCGCGACAACCGACTCGCCGCGACACTGCGCGACCAGGGCCGCGATGTCATTCTCATTCCGCTCTATACGCCCCTGCGCGCAATCGAAGAACCCGCCGCCGCGGGCCCGGTCTACTACGGCGGCATCAATGTCTACCTGCAGCAGAAATCCGCGCTCTTTCGCCACACCCCGCGTTGGCTCGATCGCACTTTCGATGCGGCGCCGCTTCTGCGAGCCGTGGGCCGCAGGGCCGCCAGCACCCGCGCCGAAAAACTCGGCCCGCTGACCGTGTCTATCCTGCGCGGTGAGCAGGGCGCGCAGCGCAAGGAGCTCACTCGGCTCGTGCGGCACCTCGGCCGGCTGAAACCGAACCTCGTGCATTTGCCGAACCTGATGTTCGTGGGCATCGCGCAACGGATCAAAGCCGAGTTGAGCGTGCCGGTGCTCTGCACGCTCA
>JACZRH010000241.1:4518-7528 GCA_022574815.1 Planctomycetota bacterium
TGAGCGGCGAGGACGTCTTTCTCGACCAGTTGCCGGAGCCGCACAAGTCCGAGGCGTTCGCGCTGATCCGCGAGCGGGCCGCCCACATCGACGCCTTCGTCGCGGTCACAAAGTATTTTGCGCGTCGCGCCGCCGAGCACTTTGCGTTGCCGGCCGATCGCATACGTTACGTGCCGATGGGCATCCGCGTGGACGACCTCGGGTCGCCCGCCGCCCCGCCGGCCACGCCGTTTACGATCGGGTATCTCGCCCGCATCTGCCCCGAGAAGGGCCTGCGCCTGCTCTGCGATGCGTTTCTCGAGTTGCACCAGGCGGGACGAAATTGTCGCCTGCGCGTCGCCGGCTATCTCGGACCCGCCGACCGGAAGTATTTCTCCGCCTGCCGCGACCATCTGCGCGAGCACGGCGCCGAAGAGGCCTGCGATTTTCTCGGAGAGGTAACCCGCGCCCAAAAGCTCGAGTTCCTCCGCTCCCTGCACGCCTTCAGCGTGCCGGCCGCCCTTCCCGAACCCAAGGGTTTCTACATGCTCGAAGCGCTCGCGAGCGGCGTCCCGGTCGTCCAGCCCCGCACGGGCTCCTGCCCCGAGATTGTCGAGTCCACCGCGGGCGGGATACTATACCAGCCGAATGAGGCCCGGCCGCTGGCCGACGCGATCGGACAGCTCATGGACGACGAAGACCGTCGCACCAAGTTCGCCAGCGACGGACGCGCCGCGGTCCTCCGCGAGTACACGGCCGAACGAATGGCCGCAGAGACCTGGAAGATCTATGAAGCGCATGTCTAGCGCCGCTCGCACCGGCCAAGCTCCTCCAACCGCGCGATCCGAGTTGCCATCACCATGATCCGCGCCGACGCCATCGCCAAGAGCTACCCGACCCGCGCCGACGATCTGGTCGTGCTGCGCGACGTGTCTTTCTCGCTCGAACGCGGACAGTCGGCGGCGATCATGGGCCCCTCCGGCTGCGGCAAGAGCACCCTGCTCAACATCCTCGGCACGCTGGATACGCCGACCGCCGGCCGCGTGACGATCGACGAGATCGATCCGTTCGCGTTGCCCGAGAGCAAGCTGGCCCGTTTCCGCAACCAGCGCGTCGGTTTCATCTTTCAGGACCACCACCTGCTTCCGCAATGTTCGGCCCTGGAAAACGTGTTGCTGCCGTCGCTGGCCGACCCGGCCAACGCCGATGCGTCGCAGCGCGCCCGCCAACTGCTCGCGCGGGTCGGGCTCGCCGACCGCGCCGAGCATTCGCCGGCCGAGCTCTCGGGCGGCGAAAAGCAGCGCGTCGCGATTGCACGGGCCCTGATCAACAAGCCCTCGCTGGTCCTGGCCGACGAGCCGACCGGCAATCTCGACCGCGCCACGGCCGAGCTCGTCGCGAACCTGCTCGCAGAACTGCACCGAGCTGACGATTGCGTGCTCCTGGTCGTCACGCACAGCGAGCGGCTTGCCGAACGCTTCGACAGAAGATTCGAACTGCTCGATGGGTGCCTGGTGGACAGGTGATTGGCGACCTGCGCCCGTCGCGGCCACGAAAGCCCCGGGTCGGCCGGTCCCGCGTACCGGCTTACACCTCGCAATTCAACCACGCCTCCCGGCTATCCTAGCCCGGCTTCCACGCCGCCGCCCGGCGGGCACACTCCTCCGGGGCGATGTCTTCGATATGCGTCGCCAGGCCCCATTGGTGCCCGGACGGGTCTTTCACCTTGGCATAGCGGTCGCCCCAAAACATGTCGCTCGGCGGCATGACCACCTCACAGCCCGCATCGACCGCCCGCTTGAAGGCCTTGTCCGCGTCGGCGACATACAGGTGGATCCCACCCGAGGAATGACCCTCCGCCGGCGCTTTCAGACCCTGGTCCGGCCATTCGCCGCCCAGCATGAAGACCGAATCGCCGATCTTCAGCTCCGCGTGCATCACGCCCCCGTCCGGCGTGCGCAGGCACATGACCTCCTCGGCCCCGAAGGCCTTTTTATACAGCTCAATCGCGGCGTTCGGGTCCTTGACGATGATCGACGGCGTGATCGTGTGAAAGCCGTCCGGGATAGGGGAAACCGGTTTGCTCATTTCGTGCTCCTTGAATCAGTGCTGATTTCGGCTCGATCCAGATACCTTACAGACACCGAACGGATATGTCAAGGGCCAATTCTGACTTTCGGCGTGCTACATGATCCGGTCGCGAATGAGAGGCCTACACGCAACCCGACGCAAGAGCCGCTTCCACGGCATCAGAGCCGCCCCGTACCCGTTACGGCTGCGCGCGTAGCGTCGGGCGCCTCGCCCGACGTAGGATGCGAGCAAGCGTGCGCTCGCCCGGTTACCACCCCCGCCCAGCCTCCCCCCGCCCCATCCGAGCCCGAAGCGCCAGCGAGGGATTCGCGCGGACCTGCACGCGCCGGTGCCCCATCACGACGCGTCGCGCACGGGCCCCAGGAACGGACGCCGCGAGGACGCGGCGCCTCGCTCGAACTGACCCACTACCGGGAAAGGAACCATGACGCGCACACATACCCGCTGGCAGGCTCGGCCTATAGAATCGCCCGTCCTCCGGCTCCCTGCTCCCGCCCGCGCGGCGCGGCGGCGACCACGCGCCGTAGCCGTGCCCTCAATGTGGTCCCGGTTTCCAACCGGGGCGCCGCCGCAGCGACTCGCGCACCGCGCGGCCGGACTCACCGAAGCGGCCCGCGCGTCGCGCGCCCGATCCGTTGTGGCTCGATTTGTTTCTTTGGCCGACCACAATGCAGCGGGCAACGGCGACCCATCCCAATCGAGAACCGTTCGCCTCTCGAGCAGCAGCACATTGCCCGGTTCCGGGCCGACACCATCGTCACCGTGCCTTCCCGCGCGTACCTTCGAAGCAGATCGCGCAAAGCGCGGCGCGTGGTCGGATCGCGCCGGAAGCGCCGGAAGCGCGGGATTCTGAAGTGCGTCGGCCGGCGAGGGAGACCCGGCCTCGAAGCACTCCGTCAGTGCTGCCAATGAATTCTGAAGCCTGTTCCGTTCGGCCGCT
>JACZRH010000242.1 GCA_022574815.1 Planctomycetota bacterium
CGTGCCGCTCGTGCGGCGCGGGCAGATGGACGTGCGGATCGTCGCGAAGCGCGACGACGACTTCACTGGGCCGATCAACCTGCGGCTCGCTTGGAATCCGCCGGGCGTGGGCTCCGGGACCGCGACGATTCCCGGCGATCAGACCGAGGCGCTGCTACGCATCAACGCAAACGACAAGGCGCGGCTGGGGGACTGGCCTCTGGTCGCGGTCGCGACGGCGGACGTGAACGGGACCGTGCAGGTATCCTCGCAGCCCGCCGAGCTCACGGTAGCCGAGCCGTTCGTCGAACTGGCGATCGAGCGTGGGCGCGTCACGCAAGGTGCGAGCACCGAGCTGCTCGTCAAAGCGACGAAAACCCGTGACTTTGCCGGCCAGGCGTCGGTCGTGCTGCGCGGGCTGCCGCGAAACGTCGCGGCCGAGCCGGGGGCCGTCTCGAAGGACTCGACCGAACTGCGCTTCACTGTCAAGGCGGCGGCCGACGCGCCGGTGGGGCGCTACAAGGGTGTGTTTGCGCAGACGACCGTGACGCTCGCAGGCGGGCCGGTGCGGTTCAACTCGGCATATGGCACGCTCTTCGTCGATAAGCCGCTACCGCCCAAGAAGGACGCGCCCAAAACCAACGCGGCGCCGAAAGCCGAAACGAAGCCGAAGCCTAAGAACGAAACGAAGAAACGTGTGCGGGAGCCGCGACGCCCGGAGATGAAGCCGGCGGGCACAGAGGTCCGCCCCGCGGGCGTGAAGGACGGGAGATGAACCAACGGACGAATCGCGCGACTCGAACGCACCTGGCACTGCTATGCCTCGCGTGCATACCTTGCCGGGTAGCGGCCGACGACAAACCCGCCGGGACGCTCCGCACGTTAAACGCCCATCCGACCGTCGTGCGGCTCAGCGCGAGCAACGACGTGCAGCGCGTCGTCGTCGTCGTGACAGAAGAGTCGGGCCTGACGCGCGACGTCACCGACTTGGCTGGCTTCGCGTTCTCACCCGAGGGGATCGTCGAGCACGTGGGCGGCGGGCTGCTCGTGCCGCGCCAGGCGGGCGCCGCGGTCCTGACCATCGCCCACGACGGGCTGCGCGCCGAGGTCAAGATCGTCGCGGCCAACACGGAGCGCTCGATCAGCTTTCGCAACGATGTCGAACCGGTGTTGATGAAAGCCGGGTGCAACAGCGGGGCCTGTCACGGCAACGCGCGCGGGCAGGAGGGCTTTCGCCTCTCACTGTTCGGCTTCGACCCGCAAATGGACTACATCAACCTGACGCGACAGGCATCCGGCCGGCGCCTCAACGTGGCCGAACCGGACTCCAGCCTGATGTTCCTCAAAGCGACCGCACAAGTCGGTCACGGCGGCGGCGAACGCTTCACGAAGGACAACCCGCTCTTCGCCGTCGTCGACCGGTGGGTGCGGGCCGGCCTGCCGAACGACCCGCCGGACGTGCCAACGCTGACCGGCCTGTCGATTTTGCCGCGCGCGTGCGTGCTGGCGTCGGGAGGCGCGACGCAGCAGACGGTCGTGCGGGCGACCTACTCCGACGGCACCGAGCGCGACGTGAGCGCGCTGGCCCTCTTCTCCACCCTGAACGAAGCGTCGGCGGTCATCGATTCCAATGGGCGCGTAACCGCAAAGGATCCCGGCGAGGCTTTCGTGATGGCCCGCTTCGGCACGTTCGCCGTCGTGGCGCAGATCGTCGTCGTTGCGGACCAACCCTTCGAATGGCCCCAAAATGTCCGGCCGTTCAACTACATCGACGAAGCAGTCCACGCCAAGCTGCGCAAGATGCGCGTGCGGCCATCGGCGGTGGCTTCGGACGAGGTCTTTCTGCGCCGCGCCTATCTCGACATCCTCGGATTGCTGCCCACGCCGGCGGAGACCGAGCACTTCCTGCGCGACGCGGCCGCCGGCAAACGCGCCCGGCTGATCGACGAGTTGTTGCAGCGGCCCGAGTTCCCCGAGGTCTGGGCGATGAAGTGGGGTGAGATGCTGCGGATCGAGTCGAGCAAGCTCGGCGTGAAAGGGGTCGAGCTCTACAGCTCGTGGATTCGCGACGCCATCTTTCGCGACGTGCCGCTCGACCGCATCGTGCGCGACCTGCTGACCGCCGAAGGAGGCAGTTTTCACAATCCACCGGCCAACTTCTTCCTGGTGGAAACCAGCCCGACAACCATGGCCGAAAACGTCGCGCAGGTCTTCATGGGTGTTCGCGTCCAATGTGCCCAGTGCCACAACCACCCGTTCGAGCGCTGGACCCAGGATGATTATTATTCGTTCGCCGCCTTCTTCGCACAGATCGGGCGCAAGCGCTCCGAGGACCCGCGCGAGACCATCGTCTACAACAGCGGCGGCGGCGAAGTGAAACACCTGCGCACCGGCCAGAATGCCCGGCCGAAATTCCTGGGCGGCGAGGTTCCGGACATTCCCGGCGGACAAGACCGCCGCAAGGTTTTCGCCGACTGGCTGACGGCCAGGGACAATCCCTGGTTCGCGCAGTGTTTCGTGAATCGGGTGTGGGCGCACTTCTTCGGCCGCGGCATCGTCGATCCACCGGACGACGTGCGGGTCAGCAATCCGCCATCGCACCCGGAGCTGCTGGAGCGCCTCGGGCAAAAGCTGGTCGAGAGCGGCTACGACATACGGGCGCTGGTGCGCGACATCTGCAATTCGCGCACCTATCAACTTTCGACGCGGGTCAACGAAACCAACGCCCGCGACACGCGGAATCTCTCGCACGCGACGATTCGCCGGCTTTCGGCCGAGCAGTTGCTGGATGCGATCTGCGCCGTGACGCAGGTGCGCGAGAAGTTCGCCGGTCTGCCGCTCGGCGCGCGGGCGATGCAGGTCGCCGACGCGAAGACCGGCAGCTATTTTCTGGGCACGTTCGGCCGCCCGCCGCGCCAGACCGCCTGTACCTGCGAGCGCCGCGACGAGCCGACGCTCTCGCAGGCGCTGCACCTGATCAACGGGCCGACGGTCTGGGAGAAGATCAAGTCGCCGAACGGGCGGCTCGAGCGGCTGCTCGAGGCCGGGTCGCAGCCCGATGTGATCGTGAACGAGTTGTACCTCGCGGCGCTGGCGCGCGGGCCGACCGCGGCGGAACGAGCGGCGGCGGCGACGCACATCGCGGCCTCGAAGGACGCGCGGACGGGTTTGCAGGACCTGTTCTGGGCCGTGCTGAATTCGCATGAGTTTGTTTTCAATCATTGAGAGGTGCCCACGGTCATGCGTAATCGCGGAGGGTCTCGACATCTCGGACTTCTTGCTACGGTCGGCCTAGTGGTGTTTGCCGCCGCCGCGGCCGCTCAGGAGCCAAAACCGGCGGACAAACCGCCGCCGGCCAAGCCGGTGCAGGCCCAGCCCGCCCCGCCGCAGACGCTCGATCAGTTGCTCGACGCGTTGTCCAAAATGGACCCCAAACAACTGAATGAGCACTTGGCCAAGCTCGAAGCCGCGCACAAGAAGCTGAACGACGAAGCGGCCGCGCTGCGAAACCAGCTCAAGAGCAAAGAGGCCCAGGCGGCGGCGGTAAAGCGACGGATCGACATGCTCAAGATTCTGCTGCGCCCGGCCGGTGACGCCGGGAAGCCGGCCCCGAAGACGGCTGCGGCGCCCGTCAAATCGAAACCATCGCCCGAGCCCGCGCCGCAGAAGATGGCCGAAGCCAAGGCGGCCGCGCCCGCGATGGCCGCGAAAACGCCGAAGCCTGCGCCGATGACCACGCCCCCCGAGGCGAAGGAACCGTCCGTGCAACTCGTCAACTACGAGCAGCACGTCAAGCCGATCCTGATCGAGAACTGCGTCACCTGCCACAATCCCGACAAGGCCCGCGGCGGCCTGATCGTCGATTCGTTCGGCACCCTGATGGAAGGGGGCAGCAGCGGCGAGGTGCTGTCCGCCGGCGATCCGGACGGCAGCCGGCTGTGGCTGTTGCTCAATCACGAGGAAAAGCCGCACATGCCGTGGAAGCAGCCCAAGCTGGCCGACGCGCAGTTGAAGGTGATCCGAACGTGGATCGAGCAGGGCGTTCTCGCGGACGCCGATTCGAAGCCGCAAAAGGTCGCGCGGGCCGGGATGGCGCCCGTGGACGCGGTGCCGTCGCCTCGCGTCGCGAGCGGGGGCGCGCCGCTGCCCGTCACCGCGCCGAAGCAACTGGCCGCTCCGACCGCCAGACCGACGGCGGCCGTGGCCCTGGCCGCAAGCCCGGTCGCGCCATTGCTGGCCGTGTGCGGGACGCGGCAAATCGTCCTCTACCACGCCGAAACGCGGGCCATCGTCGCGGTCTTGCCCTATCCGGAAGGCACCGTCCGACGCCTGCAATTCACGGCCGACGGTTTGTGGCTGCTGGCGGCGGGCGGGACGGCGGGCAAGCAGGGCATCGTGGTGATCTTCGACGTCGCCAGTGGGCAGCGCGTCGCCGAATTGGAAAAGCAGTACGACGCGATCCCCGCCGCGGCGATCGATCCGTACCGCGAACTGGTCGCGGCCGGCGGATCGAATCGCGTGGTCCGCGTACACGACTTGCTGACCGGCGAGGTCGCGTACGAGATTCGCAAACACAATGACTGGATCACCGCGGTCGCGTTCAGCCCCGACGCGACGCTGCTGGCCACGGCCGACCGCTCGGGCGGGCTGTTCGTCTGGGAGGCCGAGACCGGCCGCGAAGTCCACGAGCTGCGCGGCCACGCCGGCGCCGTTCACGATCTGGCCTTTCGACCCGGCAGCGACGCCTTGGCGTCGGCCGGCGAGGACCGCTCCGTTCGGCTGTGGAACATGGACAACGGCAAGCAGATCAAACGCTTCAACGCGCACGGCGGCGCGACGCTCGCGGTCGACTTCGCTCCCGACGCGCGGCTCACGACCGGCGGGGCCGACGGCGTCGTAAAGCTCTGGAATCCGGACGGCGGCGGGCTGCGGACCTTCGAGCCGCTCGGCGACTGGGTCTACGTCGCCCGGTTCCTGGAGCGGGGCAAACTGGTAATGGCCGGCAATTGGGCCGGTCAGGTACACATCTTCGAGGCCGAGACCGGCCGGCGCGTCTGGCAACTCGACACGAACCCGCATCCCGACGCGCAAGTGGCACTCGGCGACTGATCTTATTCGGCGGGGGATCGGGGATCGGGTTTCAGGCGACTGAACCGCGGAGACGCTGAGAGCGCAAAGGGCGCAAAGCGATGGCGTCTGAATTCGTTATTCGCTATTCGTTATTCGCTACTAATGGTGTTCGGGGTTCGGAGTGTGGCACCGGCGTCCCGCCGGTGTTTCCACTGTGTGGCTCCGGTTTGCAACCGGTGTGTCTCCGGCCGCGACCGGCCCGGTGCAAAACTCGACCATGATGGAGCGGTTGTCTCAAAGACCGCCCGTCCATTCCGGGAGCAGCCGCCCGCCATCGGAGTGTCGGGTCGATGACCCGATCTGCACGGCTGACGCTGACAGGGTTGCGTCCCGCGGCGCAGAGAAATGGCTGGGGGTATACTGGCGCCATGAGCATCTTTGTCGGACGCGAGCACGAGCAAGGCTGGTTCAAACGCTGGGTGACGGATGAGCCTGCTGCGCCCGAGGGCCGCGCCGCGCTGGTCATCGGCTCGGCGGGCCTCGGCAAAAGCGCCCTGCTGCGGCGCTGCGAGCGCATCTGCCGTGACCATCCCGAGCCGCGGCGCTACGTGCAGCGCATCGACCTGAACGCCAACGAGACCGCCGCGGAGTTCTTCGAGCGGCTGATTCACGACGCCCACCGCCTGTTTCGCGCGAAGCCGCTACGGAGCGGTCCGAACGACCGCAAGCTGCTGCGGGCCATGCTCAAGAGCGTACCCGCCGCGGGCACGATGCTGGCCGCGCTGGCGGGCGACGTCAAACGGCCCGGCTGGCTGCGGTTTGTCGACTATGCCCAAACGCTCTCGGACGCGCTCGCGCCGCGCGGCGAGCGATTCGTCCTGCTGATCGACCCCGACCGGGCCATGGACGCCGGACAGGCCGACGAGTGGCTCTCGGTCGCCAAGCGGCTGCCCGCCGCCCTGCGGCTGGTGATCGCCCAGCGGCCCGACGACGTGATCGCCGCCCACGCCGAAGCGCCGCGGCTGTTTGAGATCGTCACGCTGGACGAGCTGGACGAAGCTCTCGTCGCCGAGTGGTACGAGGATGAATTCATCGGCGGCCGTCTGACCGAGTTCACGTCCGGCTGGGTGGCCGACGTGCGCCTTCGTCTGCCGCGCGTCGCGTTCGAGTGCTACGGCGGCTATCCCGCGGCGCACGACGCCGTGCTGCGCCTGCTGGCGACCGAGCCGCTCGACAAACCGCTCGAAGCCATCCGCTCGTGGCCGCGCGAACTCGAAAAGCTGATGGACATGCTGTTCAAGCGGCTGTGTGCCTGCGGCGAGGAGCGCCTGCGGGCAGCGCTGACGCTCCAGGTCTTCCAGATCACCACGCCACTCGAGACTTGGGCGGAGGCGTCCGGCATGACCGCCGAAGCGCTCCTGGCCGCCCTTGGCGATGCCCGCTTTAGTCACTTCTTTGCCGAAGTGGCTTCGGCGGACGGCCGCGCGTTCGCGCCGTTCCACGCACTGTTCGCCGAGCGGCTGGAGCGCGAGCTGACCGCTCTGCCGCGCCGTCGCGAGGAACTGGCCGAAAGCGCTTGGCAAGTCATCCAACGCGGCCTCGACCCCGAGACGCTTGCCACGTCGATTCCGAACGAGTTCGAGCTGCTGGCAGCCACGGCGGTCGCCGACCGCTTTTCCGACACCGAGAGACTCCTGAAAGTCGTCGATCTTGTCTGGAAGTTAAAGAGGCGCCTGGGGCTGCTCGACGCGGCCGAAAGCGATCTGCACCGTGCTCATCGCCGTACACATTCCGAACCACAATATGCCGCCGTTACGTACGGCAACCTGGGCTTGATCCACTGGACGCGCGGCGATCTGGACGAAGCCGAACGAATGCAGCACAAGGCGCTGGAGATCGACGAGCAGCTCGGCCGGCTGGAGGGCATGGCCAACCAGTACGGCAACCTGGGCGGCGTGCAAAAGCAGCGCGGCGATCTCGCCGCAGCTCGCGAGCTGTGGACCAAGGCCCGCGACCTCTACGCCCGGATCGGCATGCCGCAGATGGTCGACCAATTGCAACGCTGGATCGACGGCCTGCCGCCGTCCGAGGGCGGCGAGCGAGAAAAGCGAGAAAAGGGGTCAGGTTGATTTAACGGGCGGAAATACCGCGCCGAAAAACCTCGAACTGCGCGGGTGCGGCAGGCAGAGCCGGGCTGTCCCCAGCCCGGTTTCCCCTTATTTCACCCCGCTCCCTGTTCCCTCGACCCCGTCATCCCAACGTTTGATTCGTGCCTCCGTGCCTCCGTGGTGCGCCCCACTCAATCCCTCAATCCCTCAATCCCTCAATCCCTTGACCCCTCATTCCCTCAACCCTACAATCTCTAGAATACGGAGACCGCAACATGCCCCGCCGCCGCCGAATCCCTGCCCCGCCGCCCAAGCACGCCCTCACAACCAAGGTGCGCAAAAAGACTTCGCACAA
>JACZRH010000243.1 GCA_022574815.1 Planctomycetota bacterium
GGTCAGCGCGCTGCCCGGCGAAGAGCTGAACCCCGACGTGCTCGCCGAGCGGGTCGTACACATGCTCGGCAACGGCACGCGCAGCACCACGCCGCGGGTCGACATGCAAGGACTGGATCGAATCGCCGCGCGCTTCGGCGCGTTTTGGGCCGAGGAGCGCGGTAGTGCGACTGCTGTACGTGTGTAGCGATTTCGGCATTCGGCCGGACGGCACGAAGGGTGCCTCGATTCACTTGCGCGCGATCACGCGCGCTCTGGCCGAGGCCGGGCACGAGATCACGCTCCTTTCTCCGAAAGCCGGTCCCGGCAACGGGCACCCGGCCCGTCGCCTGCTCGGACTCGGCTTTCCGCCGGCGGACGAGAGCGGCAAGCTGCTGAAGCGCTGGATGGTCAGTCGCGGTCTCGGAGACGCTTTGGCGAAGGAGTTGCGGCCGTTGCTCTACAACGCCTGGGTCCTCGAGCGCGCCAAAGCGGCCCTGGCCGAGCGGCCGGTCGACGCGATCCTCGAGCGATTGTCCTTGTTCGGCCACGTGGGCCTGGACCTGGCCGATGCGTTGGATGTTCCGCTGATCGTTGAGGTGAACGCTTTGCTGAGCGACGAGGCCCGCCGCTTCCGCTCGCTGCAACTGACGGAACCGGCCCGCACCATCGAGCAGCGCGTGCTCGAGCACGCCGACGCGCTGCTCCCGGTCTCGCAGGAGCTACGCGAGCACATCGCGGCCCGCGGCATTCCACGCGACAAAATTCACGTCGTGCCCAATGGCGCCGACGTCGAGCGCTTCGCAGCCGCCCTGCCGCGCGACATCTGCCGCAAGAAACTCGGACTCGACGGTGCTTTCACGGTCGGGTTTGTCGGCAGCCTCAAGGTCTGGCACGGCGTGGAGGTGCTGATCCGGGCCTTTGCACGACTGTTGGACGATGACCCATCGGCCCGCCTGTTGATCGTCGGCACCGGGCCGGCCGAAAGCGCCCTGCGGGATGTCGCTCACCAGGAGAGAATCGAAGGGGCTGTGGTCTTCACGGGCGCGGTCGCGCACGAGGACGTGCCGGCCTGGCTGCGGGCTATGGACGTCGCCGTCGCGCCGTTCCTGCCAATGGAAGGATTCTACTTTTCCCCGATCAAGCTGTTCGAATATATGGCGGCCGGCACCTGCGTGGTCGCGTCGCGGCTGGGCCAGATTCGCGACGTCATCGAGCACGAAGTCAACGGTCTGCTTTGCAAACCCGGCGATCCGAATGATCTGCACCAGACTCTGCGCCGCCTGCGGCAGTCTGCCGATGCGCGGCGCAACCTTTCTTCTCGCGCGTTTCAGACCGTTCGCGAGCGCTTCACGTGGACCCGCGCGGCCGCAACGACGTCACACGCCGTTCGCGAAGCGCTCGTGGCCCGCCAGCGGCGGCAGGGTCCTCCATCGTCCGCGGAGCTTACGGGCGACGTTCCCGCGGAGGTCTCTTCGTGAGCACCCAGGCGTCCGAGAGAACGAAACGCAAGCCGCGGATCGCGTACCTCCTGAAGATGTATCCGCGTTTCAGCCAGACTTTCATCGTCAACGAGATGCTCGAGCTCGAACGGCAGGGGCTCGACCTGCACATCCTGTCGCTGCGCAAGCCGACCGACGGCGTGTTTCACGAATCGGTCAGTCGCGTGCAGGCCCAGGCGGACTATCTGCCGGAGAGCGTCTCCGGGCAGCTCACGCCGATCTGGCGCACGCAGTGGGCCTGCGGCAAGGGCGCGAAGACGGCGTACGGGCGCGTGCTGGGAGAGCTGCTGCGCAATCGCGACCTGCGCTGGTTCGAGCTCGCGCAAGCCGGGCTGCTGATCCGCTGGTCGCATAAGAACCGCATTGATCACGTACACGTACACTTCGGCACGACCGAGGCGACCGTCGCCTGGTTGGCGCGCCTGCTCGGCGGGCCGTCCTACAGCCTCACGCTGCACGCGTTCGACATCTTCCGCGACAACGTCAACAAGGAGCTGCTCGCGCGGAAGATCAACGGCTCGCGCTTCACGATTACGGTCTGCGAATCCAATCGCCGCTATATGGTGAGCGAATTGCCCGGCGTCGCGGGCGAACGGATTCGGGTGAACTACAACGGCGTAGATCTGGAGCGCTTCGTTCCGAACGGACAGGCCCGCGACGGATCGGTTTTCGCGGTCGGCCGACTGATCGAGAAGAAGGGCTTCGTCCATCTCGTCCGCGCGGTGCGGCAACTGCGCGACACCGGTTTACTGGTGCGTTGCCGGATCGCCGGCGAAGGGCCCGAGCGCGATCGGCTCCGCGACGAAATCAAGGCCGCGGACCTGAAGGGGCAGGTCGAGCTGGTCGGCGCGCTGACGCAGGAACAAGTGCGCGAGCGCATGCAACACGCGAGCTGCTTCGTCCTGCCATGCGTGCGCGCCCGCGACGGCAACATCGACGCACTGCCGACCGTACTGCTCGAATCGCTGGCCTGTGGCTGCCCGAGCATCAGCACGCGTCTGAGCGGCGTTCCGGAAATCATCGAAGACCGCAAGAGCGGCCGACTGGTCGATCCCGGGGACGATAACGCGCTCGCGGCTGCGATCCGCGACGTGTTGACCGAAGCCGCGCAGGCTGCCGGCCTCAGTCTCGCCGGGAGGCGCCGCGCCGCCGAGCGGTTCGACGTGCGTCGCAATGTTCGCGTTCAGCACGACTGGCTGTTGGAGGCGGCGCTGCACGGGACGGACAACTCGCCGAGCGGGGACAAGCAGTCGTCGCTTCCTCTGGGATGTGACGAGCCTCTGGCCGAGGCGCCGTGATGTTTCGCTTCGCGATCAAGACCGGACGCGGAAAACTGAAGCTCGACGAGACCCATGCGGTCTGGTCGCGCTTCGCGCGGTACACGCGCCCGTACAAAGGCAAACTCGCGCTGGCGCTGCTGGCGGCGATGGGCGTGATCGCAATGGCGATCGCCGGCCCCTGGCCGATCAAGGTCATTTTCGATCATATCCTGAGCGACAAGATGGGCGACTCGTGGATTGCGGCGGCGCTTTCCCACGTCGCCTCCGGCCCGAACGCCGTGTTGGCGTGGGTCTGCGGCGCGATCCTGCTGTTCGCGACGCTCGACGCCATGTTCTGCTACTTCCGCGACGTGCTGCTGGCAAACGTGGGGCAGAACGTGGTGGGTAAGATTCGCCGCGACCTCTTCGGGCACTTGCAGACGCTGCCGCCGTCGGCGTTCGAGCACCGACACACCGGCAAGATGCTGATGCGTCTGACCGGCGACATTCAGATGTTGCGGCAGATGCTGGTCAACGCGCTGATCAACGCCGGCCAAAGCCTGCTGACTATCACGGCCCTGCTGATCGCGATGTTTTGGCTGAACTGGTCGCTGGCGCTGTTGGCGGTAGCCGCGTTGCCGATCACGATTGGGGCGAGCTTCCGCATCTCGCGCCAGATTCGCACCGCCACCAACAAGCAGCGCGAAAAGGAAAGCGAGATCGCGTCGATCGCGCACGACGTGCTCGGGGCGATGGCGATCGTGCAGGCCTTCAACCGCGAACGCGTCGAGTACGACCGTTTCAAACGGGAGAACCGCAGCAGCATCCGGGCCGGCCTGAAGACGACCCGTCTGCAATCCAAGCTCTATCGCATCGTCTC
Source organism: Planctomycetota bacterium (assembly GCA_022574815.1). Classification (GTDB taxonomy): domain Bacteria; phylum Planctomycetota; class Phycisphaerae; order UBA1845; family Fen-1342; genus JACZRH01. The sequence goes on from JACZRH010000243.1 coordinate 3,621, forward strand.
GCTCGCGTCCGCCGCGGCACTGTGCGCTATTTTGTACTTCGGTGTTCGGGCGGTGCTGGCCGGGACCATGACCGCCGGCGACCTGCTCGTGTTCGTTTCCTACCTGCGCGGGGTGAGCAAGCCGATGCGTCACGTCGCCAAGTTGGCCGCGCAAGTCGCCAAAGCGACCGCGTGCGGGCAGCGCGTCGCCGAGCTGTTCGCGATCGAGCCGGCGATCCGCGAGCGCCCCGACGCTGTGGATCTGGGTGAGATTCGCGGCGACATCGCGTTTCAGGACGTCTCGTTCGCCTACGAGCCCGACCGGGACGTATTGTCGAACGCCTCGCTGACGATCGCTCCGGGCGAGCGTGTCGCGATCGTCGGGCACACCGGCGCGGGCAAGAGCACGCTCATCAAACTATTGCTGCGCTTTCTCGATCCGCGCGAAGGATGCGTCCGTATCGACGGCCGCGACCTGCGCGACGTCACGACCGAGTCGCTGCGCCGCAGCATCGGCTGGGTGCATCAGGACACGATCCTGTTCGGCATGAGCATCGCGGACAACATCGCGCTGGGGCGCGTCGATGCCGACAAAGCGATGATTCGAGACGTCGCTCGCCGCGTTCGGGCCCACGAATTCATCAAGACCTTGCCGAAGGGGTATGGCACCGTGCTCGGCCAAGGCGGCGCGACGCTGTCGGGCGGGCAGCGGCAGCGCCTCGCGCTGGCGCGGGCCCTGCTGCGCGAGCCGCGCATCCTGCTGCTCGACGAACCGGCGACGGGGCTCGACGAATTGACTCGCGCCACTGTTGAGCAAGCGTGGATGTCGGAATCCAACACGGCGACCACGGTCGTGATCTGCCACCTGCTGCGCGACATGGACCGCTTCGACCGCGTGATTCTGCTGTCCAACGGCCGTGTTCGCGCCGCCGGCAAACACGCCGACCTGCTCCGCAATACTCCGGAATACGCGGCGATGTACCTGGCCGGCTCGGACGCTGAGCCGCGACTCAAGATTTCGGAGCGCGGGGCATGACGGCGTCTCGAATCGACATTCCTTGCGATGCCGTGCTGGGCGATTGGTCCGCGCGGCTCGATCCCGCGCACGTGCTCGAGGTTGGCCGCGAGCAGTTGACCCACATCGAGTCCGACATCCGCGCGTCGTGGCAGGCCTGCCGCATGATCGAGGCGCTGTACCATCCCGGCCGCTACCTGCGGATCGCGTATGTGCTCCTGTCGGCCCCGTCTACGCCGCAGCGCCGCCAATGGCCGGAGGGGCAGATCGTCTACCTGCACGCGCCTGTTCGTCGCCCCATTTCGCGGCGCGGCGTCGAGCTGCGCATCGACGATGCAACCGTGGAAGCCTACTGCTTCCCCAATGACCGGCGGCTGCGCGGCATGAGAAAGTTCGCGGGCAAGCGGGACGCGGTCGCCACGTGGCAGCGCTGGATTGACGAAGCGGCCGGCGGTTTTGCGATTGACGCCGACTCGCTGCAACGGCTGCTGGTGCGCTACGTGCCCGAGCAGAAGTGGGTCATCCGCCTGCGGGCCGAAGGCACTTCGCGCGACACGGGCCGGACCAGGAAGCGTCGCATAGCCGTCCGCGCGGCCCGCGGTGAATCGTGCGCGCGGCTGCTGGATCGCCATCGCGCGTTGGCCGCTTGGGCGCGCTGCGGGGACGGCTCCTTGATCGTCCCGGACGTCGTCGGCGCCGACATTGCCGATGGTCTATTAGCGGTCGAGTGGATTCGCGGCGAGACGCTCGTCGAGACCCTGCAACAAAATGATCCGGGCGAAGTCATGGAACAAGTCGCCCGCACGCTCTCGCTGTGGCACACCGCGCCGCTCGACGGGCTGCCGTCTTTGAAACGTGACGCACTGGTCCAAAACGCGCGGGATGCGGCCGCGGATCTCGGGGCGGCCTGTCCGCCACTGTGCGCTCGGTTGGACGCGCTCGCCGGCGAGATCGACGCGCGGCTCGGTGCGGCCGCGGACTCGGAGCCGGTGACGCTGCACAATGACTTTCATTGGAATCAGCTCCGCATCAAGCGCGGGCGCTTCGCGGTGCTCGATCTGGAGCGAATGGCGCGCGGCGATCCGCTGGTCGATGTCGCGAATTTTGCGACGCAGCTCAGGATGCTCGGGCTCCGCGACGCGGCCGGCGTGGACGCCGCGACGGCCGAGAAGTGGAGCGGCCTGTTTCTCGACCGTTGGGCGGCGGTGACCGGCCGCGCGGTCGACCCGGATCGCTTTCGCGTCTACGCCGTCGTGTCACTGCTCGAGCTGGCTCGCGGAATGATGCGCCATCTCCGCGAGGGTTGGCGTGAACTGGCCGAAGCGTGCGTACAACGCGGCGAATCGGAGCTCGCGGCCGGCGCGCGGCAGGCGGTGTCGCCATGAGGGCGCTCGCGAGCACGAAAACCGAAGCACGCGGGAACTTGGCCGAGCTCTTCGACCTTGCCACGCTCGAGCCGCTGTTGCGCTCCATTGTTCGTTTCGAAGGCCGCCGAACCAAACAACCGCACGACGTGCGTATCGAACGCTGCTGGCCGATGCAGGCCGGCGGTTTTCGTTTCGAATGGTCCTTCCGGCTGAGCGGCACCAAACGCCATAGGCTCGTCGGCGTCGCCGGTGATCGGCGTTACGCGCAACGCTCGCACCCGGAGCGGCCCGGGCGCGTCACGCCGCGCGGCATTCGTCGCCTGCGGGCCTACGCTCCGCGGTACGGCATGGTGGTATTTTCGCTTGATCGCGATCCGCGCATGCCGCACATGCGGCGTTGCCTCGATCCGGATGAGATGGCCGGGCAGTTGCGGCCTTTCTTCGCCGACCTGGGCGTGCCGGGAAATGCAGAGCCGGCGCGAATCGTCGCCCAGCCGCTGACGTACAAGGCCGGGCGGCGGGCGGTGATCGCCTATCGCCCCGGCGGGACGCGCGGCGCGCGCCTGCGTCTACTGGGTAAGACTTTTCGCAACGACCGCGCCCGGGACTTTGAAACAACCTACCGGCGCGTCGGCGAACAATTGCTGCGGCTTTCCGGCGGGCGCGTCGGGGGGCCGACCGTCGTGGGCGCGATCGATGACTTGCGCATGGCCCTGTTTGCATGGAACCCCGGCCGCAGCATCGCCAACGGCGCCAAACTCGAGGCGACCGGATTGCAATCGGCGATCGACGTGTTGGGTACGTTGCACCGCGTCGAGTTGGACGATCTGCCGACGTTTTCCGTCGAAGACGAATGCGCGGTCGCGCGGCGTTGGCAGGCGGCCCTGGTCCTTGCCGGCCACCCGGCCGTGGACCAGACCCGCGTTCTGTTCGACGCGCTGCAGATAAAGAGCCGCGCTGTCCCCGCGCGAGCTCTTCGGACGGTGCATCGCGATTTCTATGAAAAGCAGCTCATCTGGAGCGCGCGGCGGACGACGCTGCTCGACCTCGACACGCTGACACTGGGCGACCCGTGTCTCGACCTGGCGACGTTTTTCGCGCACGCCTATCTCGACCGCCTGCGGTCGTCGGAATCCAAGCCGGATTATGCGGCGTTGGTCGGGACGCTCCTGCCGCGCTACGAGCGCGCCATGGGAGCGGTGGAGCGTGACGCACTGGCGTTCTACAGCGCGTCGGCGGCGATTCGGCTCGGAGCCGTCCACGCGCTGCGCTGTGCGACACGGAAACACGCGCCCGCATTGTGGTCGCTCGCGGAATCACTGCTGAAGAAGACTGCCGGGAGGCGACCGCGTTCGCTGCCGGCGCGCCGTTCGCCGCGCCGCATCGCTACGGGCCGCAAGGTTGTTTAGAGGACCGCACATGAAAACGACCCGACCGCATCGCAAGGCCTTCACGTTGATCGAACTGCTGGTGGTCGTCGCGATCATCGCGTTGCTGATCTCGATCAT
>JACZRH010000244.1:0-351 GCA_022574815.1 Planctomycetota bacterium
CGTTTTGCAGCGTTCCACCGCCGAGCTGACCGCCGTTGGTAACCGTCCAGCGCTGGAGGATGTTGCTGTAGTTCCACGTCGATGCGTCAGTTACCTGAATGCTATCGGTGCCCACGACGTTGTAGCCGACCGAGACGTACTTCTGCGGGGTCTCGGCGCCGATTACCTGAGCCCAAACGTAGAGGTGGTGCGTCCCGCCGGTCGGATCAATGATCTCCGGGTTCGACTGATCCGGCGAAATCCCGCCGAGCGGCGTGTTCCCTTCGACGCCGGCTTCCGAGAGGTACAGGCGGAACGCCGAGTCCTGCGCGAGCGCGGAGACTACGAACACCGCGACCCCTGCCAGCACAC
>JACZRH010000244.1:361-7473 GCA_022574815.1 Planctomycetota bacterium
TAGCAGTCGTTTCATGATACGACCCTCGTTGAACAGAGATTTCGACCAGCGGGGGTGCTATCCCGCCTCCTGAGGACCATGAACCGAAGTGGCTACCGCTCACCGTCGCTTTCACGACTTTCAGGTGTATCCATCCCGGGGCGAATGCGTGGTGCCGACCGACAGTCGGGCGCGCCACGCCATCGTGCTGAACGGTACCGCGCGGGCGGAGCGGCGTCAATGAGATGCTGGCACTTTGCTGGCAAAAACCCCGTCGGCCCGCGACCCGTGCTCCGGATAGCTCGAATATTACCGGACCTAAAGGTAGGGTCTCGATTTCAAGGCCCCTTCGATCCTACGTAGGTTGAGATGTGTAGACCGATCCGCAGGCGCCTCTTTTTTATCACGGGTTTTGCCCATAGGGGTAGGCATCCTTTGGGTGGTGGTGCGGCAAACAACTCGGGGTAGATACGCGCTTGCTGTCACCGCGGTCTACAAAATCAGGCGCTCCGGAGATTCACAGGCCCTATCCCCCACCGCGACCCGTCCCGCGCGTGCCGCCGGCTATGACACGACGCACACAACGCCCGGCAGTTGCTCTCGGCCAGCTCCAGGTCCGGGCGCTCGCGTCGCGGCTCGATATGATCGACGGTGTTCGCCGGCCCGTCGCATTCGACGCATAACGGATGCCGCGACAGGAACCACCGCCGGAAGCGCCGCCAGGGCGTCGAGTTGTAGAACCGATGCTCCGGCCCGCGTCGGCGGTCATACTCGCGCTGGGCCTTGCGCTTGTGCTCAGGGCAGTACGGCCCCGAATCCACGAGCGCCCGGCACAGCGGATACCCGCACGGCCGCTTCGGCCGCATCGGCATCAGCCGTCCCCCGTCGAGCTGGCCCGCACCATTGCCAGGATGCCGGCCCTCACCGCATCGGAGAGCATCGGCCACGCCGTCACGACGGCCCGCAAATCCGGGTCGGATGCACCGCTTTCGTCAGCAAATGCACCGCATTTTGCAGCGCGCCCGGATTGCGATTGCTCTAAGTGCTTGTCGTTTAAGCTGGTTAGCGTACCCGGTTCGAGTCCCGCCTGGCCCAGTTTCTCCTCAGCTTCCGATTATCGTCGGTCGCTCTTTCGGAAGCCGTCCGCACTAGTGCGGTGTCCGCCGCCGCTGCCGGCCGGTGCCCGGCCACGTCCATGCGAACGCTGTAAACGTGGCGAGAATCATCACGCTGCCCACCAAGGGGCAGGTCCCCGTAGTGCCCGATTCGGCTTGGGCAACGTCGCCGGAGAACTCCGGGGTTTCCCTGGCTTCCTCGGCCCCGTCCTCTTCACCGTCCTCCTCAAGGTCCGCTTCACCGTCCTCCTCACGGTCCGCTTCGCCGTCCTGTTCAGCGGTCGTCGCCTCGCCGCCTGTGGGCGTGTCGTCGCAGGCGTCCCCGACGCCGTCGCCGTTACTGTCCTGCTGTTCGGGATTCTCCATTTCCGGACAATTGTCGCAGACGTCGCCTACGCCATCGCCATCGCCATCGGCCTGGTCGCGATTCGGCCGGTCGCGACAGTTGTCGAGGCAGTCGACGATCCCGTCTCCGTCGCTGTCGATGTCCGGTTCGCCGCAGCCGCAAATGCCCGGCAGCACCTTGTTGGGATCGTCCGGACAGCGGTCTAGACAATCGGGCACGCCGTCGCCGTCGCTATCGATGCGGTCATCACCGCCCGGGCAGACGTCGACGCAATCGGGAACGGTGTCATGGTCGGAGTCGATGTCCGGCTCGCCGCAGCCGCACGCGCCGGGGTCGATCTTGTTCGGGTCGTCCGGACAGCCGTCGAGGCAGTTGGGCACCCCGTCGCCGTCCGAGTCCGTGTCCGCGACGCCGCACCCGCACAGTCCCGGTTCCACCTTGTTCGGATCGAGCGGGCACCCGTCGAGCTCGTTCGGGACACAGTCACCGTCCAGGTCGCGCTCGCCGTCCCAGGCAGCGAGGTAGGAAAAGACATTCGTCGGTGCATCCGCCGGTAGCGTGATCGTCGCGCCCCGGTCGCCCTCGGCAGCGAAATAGTACTCCACGGTCTCACCACATTCAGCGCTGGGCAGCGCGGCGGTGTAGAGCTCGCCACCGATGGAAAGCAGCGACAGATGCTCGAAGGCGCCGTCGTCACTACGGTAGAAAACAGTGGGGCTGTCGGGCACGATCTGCTGCGAACCGGATTGGATCCTCACCTCGACGACCGGTGAGGCGTCCGGGGCGACCAAGGAACCCGGATCGCTGACCAGCTCAATACTCAAGGGCGGCCCGCCGCGATTCACGTCCAGAATGAACAACCCGCGGTTCATGTCGCTGACGATGACCGTGCCGCTGGGGAAAAAGGGATAGACGCTCCAGGCCCCGTCGAATCCGCCGCCGTTGTTCTCGGGATAGGTGTCGAACCATCCGATTTCCGGCGGGTTGACGGGGTTTGAAGAGACATCGAAAATCCGCAGGCCGCTGTGGTAGTTGGCCGAGTAGAGGATGCCGCCGCGCACGTAGTTATTGTGATCAATCGACGGCAGCCCGCTCGAAAACTCCCCGGCGTACACGGGATTGCCCAGATCCGAAATGTCGAACACGATGGTCCGCGGGATCCCATCGAGCTCATCGTTGATATAGAGGTAGTTCAAATCCTCGCTCCACGCCTGGTGGCAGTAGGACAAACCCGGGTAGACGTTGAGCGAGATGCGGATCGTGTTGGACTTGTTGGTGACGTCAAAGATGCCCATCCCCGCTCCGCCGTGCGAGGCGAACATGATCTCGCGTCCGGCGTACGGGCCGCTCGTATAAGTGACCACCTGGGCATCGTGCCAACTGGGCCCAGTGCCGACCCGCGCCGGATTCGCAGGATCAGACAGGTCAAAGATGGCGCCGTCGGCCGCGTAGAGGAAACCGCTGTCCGTATCGATGACCACGTTATGGCTGCTGGCGGGAGGGGATATCGTTCGAACCAGCGCAACGACGTGGTTGTCAATGTCTGACATATCCACGACCTGAATGCCGGAGCCGCCCTCGGTGACGATGTAGGCGTGATCCTGGTAGACCTTGACGTCGCCCCAAAGGTTTCCCGCATGGGCCACCGAAGCGAACCAGTTCGGATTGCCCGGATCGGTGATTTCGACGAAGGCCACCTTGTTTCTGACGCCCATCAGCGCATATTCGCGCCCCGCTGGCGATACGTAGCCCCAACAGTCGTTGCCGGAAGTGGCGCCGAACGTGTCCAGGTCGATCCAACTGTGGAGCGATACGTTCTCGGAAGCGAACTGCGCCGCGGCCGGGTGAGCGAACCATACGGCAAGAAAGGCCGGCACGACGATGGCCAATTTACGCCACGCGCCCACAACTCGCATGAGCGGTCTCCTTGTTGAGAGGACGCCCTGTAACGGGAACGTCGCTGCCTTTCGCACAGTCCGACAATCGCCGGTCGGACCTGTAAGCGACGCACCGGCGAATACCGCTACAATGCCCGTTCGCATTCCTTGCGGAATCACTCCATTACGTCTGATTGTAGCGATTCCCGCGCTTCACCGCCACGCACGGACCCGCCGTCACGCCGGCAGGCGGCTCACGCGGTGTGCAAACCGGGCAAACCCGAAGGCGAGGCCGGGCCCCGGCGGCGCGTCGCGCGCGACGGTCAGAAAGGCGGCGGGGCAGGCGGGCGCGGGGAGTCCTTGCGCCACATCAGGATGTACTCGCCGTACTCCGCAAGCGACTCGAAATTGGCGGCGATGTACTCGTCCAGCAGGGTGCTGCCCGCGCCGGCCACACCGGCCGCGTTGCGAGCCTTGATCTCTTCGAGCACGCTTTCCGCCCAGCCGAAGTCCCAAAGCACCACGCAGCGCACGCCGTGCTCCTCGATGGCGGCGATGATCTCGCGCTGCACGTCGGTCCTGTCGGTCACGCCCGGGTGCAGTTCGTCGTAGCGGCAGCAATTCCGCCGCTGGGTGAGGTAATAGAAGCGCATGTTTGTGATGACGGTGGCGTCGTGTCGGCGGAGGCCGACATAGATGCGTTCCTCTTGCGGCACGTGCCGGCGGATGAAATCGACAATCGGTTGGTAAACATTGTAGTCCTCCTCAGCCACGCGGACGCCGCGCGTACACGGCAAATCCAGATACCGGCCGCCGGGCGAATCGTGCGCCATGCGGTAAACCTGCACGCCGGCTTCGCTCGTTAGACCGACTGCGTAAATCGCGGCGACGGCGAGCAGGCTGCCGCGAAGCAGGCGACGGGCCCGGGCGGCCCGAGCGAGCGCGCCCCACGCGACCACGCCCAGACACAGCGAAAATACGGCCATCGAATAGGGGTGTGTGTTCTGCTGCACGTGTGCGGCCAGCCAGAACGGTGGCAGGAGCGCCAGCAGCAGGACGACAACGGCCCGCCGCGCCGAGTGAAAGGAGCGCCAACGAGTCAATAGAACACCGAGACCGACCACGAAAACATATTGCGGCGCGTTGCAGAGAATCCAGGTTCCGAGATGCCGCACTGCGGCACGAGCCAGATACAGGTTCCGCCAGTCCGCGGCCCAGCGCCCGAGCACGTCCCAGTCCGGCAGCAAAGGTGCGTACGATTCGGCCCGCACGGCGCGAAAATCGGTCGCCGGGAACACGAAGAGGTTGTGCCACGCGGCCCCGCCGGCATTCCACGCGATGAAGGCCGCCGCGGGCAGAAAGACCACCGCGGCCGCTCCGGCCAGGCGCGTGATCGCCGAGAGTGGCGATAGGCAGGGCGCGGCCTGGGCCTCCCGCGCAGCGCGGCGCGCCGTGCAGAAAGTCAGCGTCATCGCCAATCCGACATAGGCGGCGATATCGTGCTTGAACCAGGCGGCCAGACCCAGCAGAGCCCCGGCGATTAGCAGGCTCGGTCGATGATCGTCCTGGAGGTAGGCGATCACACGCTCGATCGCGATCAGCAGAAACAGCAAGGCGGGTGCGTACGAGTTCACCTCGGGCGCGGTGGTCCACTGGCTGGAGACAAACAGCAGGGAGACGCAAATGGCCACCGGCCGCGGCGCTTCGAGACGTCGCGTGAGCCGGTACAACGCCCCCGCCGTCAAAGCGCGGATCAGCACGACGGCCGCCGCTTGAATCCACAGTTCGCGCCCCAGGACCCGGAACAGGGCGGCGCACAGGTAGAACTGCCCCGGCGCGTACATGGTCCAGAAGTCGCGGTAAGGCACGTCGCCGGCGAGTATCCGGTCGGCCCCCACGACCGTCTTGCCGAACGGCAGCCCCCAGAAGATGCCCGGAGAGAGCAGCAGGAACGCCGCGGCGGCCACGGCGGCGGTCCATCGCCACTCGCGCGGTTGGATGAGGTTCCCGGCTGCCCGCGTCTGGTCCATCACGCGTTCGGCCTGGTCGGGTCGCTAGCGCGCGTCGCCGGCATGGGTCGTCCCTCGTACACAACGCGATTCCACGTTTCCGCCTGATGATAGGATAGCTTATCCGCGGCCGCGCTTGCGTCACGGCTCTGCAAGCGTGTATCTTGGCAGGGCCTGGGCGGGCCGGGCTCGTGCTGTGGTCCGAGCCGGCCTGATGACTTCGTTGAGCGGCGTCGGCGGAGCGTACGCCGCTCGCGGCAACTTGGCCGCAGGGAGATCATGAGCGACTCTTCCCCTTCAACATCACTGCACGACCGCGTGGCCCGCGTGATCGACAGCTTTCGCCCCTTCATTCAAGGCGACGGCGGCGACATCGACTTTCTCGGCGTAGACGCGGACGGCACGGTGCGCGTGCGGATGAAGGGTGCCTGCCAGGGTTGCCCGTCGAGCTTCATGACGCTCCAGATGGGCATCGAGCGGCACTTGCTGGAGCAGGTGCCCGAGGTCCGGCGGGTGGTCAACGTCGGCTGAATTCGACGGCTGCGAATTCGCTTCAGCGGTCGGCGGCACGCGACGCGGGAGGGCGAAGCTCCTGCTGAGCCGGCACGGCAGGAGCCTCGCCCTCCCGGGTTGAGGGTGTGACCGTCCACCTTGCTGCTTGGAATCGGGTGTTTGGCCAATAGCGGGGCGTGCGGTTGGCAGCGGAATGGTGGGCGGTGCGCACGCTTCGGAACTAGATAACGGCGTCGCGCGCGCGGGCGCCTGGGGCGCCGTGGCGGGGGGGGCGCGGTAGAGTTGGCGGGACACGGTCGCTGAGTGGAGCCGGGCATGGCGACAAGCGGGCGGGAGCGCGAGGCGTAACGCCACGAGAAAGGGCCTTTTGCTAGAATCCAGCGGTTCGCTCGGTCATGATCGCGGTCTGCAATCTGATAACTGGGAAATACCGCAGGAGAAGTATGTGAACAATAAGACATAGAGAAAAAGGTGACTGTCCCTGGTTTCCTCTGGTTTTCTCTAATTCAATCCCTATTTTTAAGAGTGCCGTCGGTCAGAACTGCTGATATCCCACGGAAGTCGGTTGGTCCTTTCGGCGTCTTTTTGTCTTGCGGCGTCTCTTTGTCTTTCGGCGTCTTCTTCGGGGCCTCCCGCCCGTCCCCACCGCGCCCCTTAATATCGATTTCATTCGGCCAATTCTGGTTCCGTTTCCGCATACGTTTTTGTTCTTCCTTGAAGCGCTTTAGCTGATTCTCTAATCGCTTTCGAAGCTTCTCCATCTTGCCGCGGTACTTCGTGAAATCTCCCTTGATTGCATTTATTTCATTAAAAGCCTTCATCATCAGTGCCCTGATCTCCTTGTTCAGTGCTCTCAGTTCCTTGTAAGTCTTGATATGCTCCTTTCCCAGATCAATGTCAGAGGGCCGGTTCATTTCCAATGCGTCGATAATGGAATCTATCTCCTCTCTGGTCTTTTTTGATTTCAAGAGTTCATTGTATATTTTATCAGTGGTTGCAAAGAAGTGTTTCTCCACCTTCTTCATAGCGAGATGCAGGTCAGCAAGTTTGAGTGGCCGGTCAGGGTGGGCGTGTATCTGGTCGATGCGGGCGCGTTCCTCGTCAATGAGGGCGAGTTGCCGGTTCATGAGGGGGATCAGCTCGCCAGAGAGGGCGATAGCGGAATCCCACGCCGCCAGGATTTCGTAACATTTCTTTCGTATTTGAGAAAACGCTCTGTATACACGAAAGCCGTACCGCATCCTTTCCCCAAACTCAGACTTGAGTGGATCGG
>JACZRH010000245.1 GCA_022574815.1 Planctomycetota bacterium
ACGCGTCGCTACGGCCAGCGTTGGCAGGTCGAGACGGTCTTCAGCATGATCAAGCGTCGCCTGGGAGAAACCCTGTCGGCCCGCAGTTATCATCGCCAGAACCGCGCCCTGCTGCTGAAAGCCGTCGTCCACAACATACTGATCCTGTTATGGCCGAGGAGGTTTTCTACAGAGCATGTCGGGCGCAGTTCGTCTTACCGACAATCCCGTCACACGCAGATTGCCGAGGAACTTTCGACGTCAATCGCTTGGGCCGGAAGCCGTTGCGCGTCGTCGTGCAGGATCTCGGTTAGGATGTCACGCTCGTGGGGCTTGGTGGCTCAGCGGCTCATGGTCGTCATGGCCAGCGCGCCTCGGGCTGACCTCATCAGTCGGACGCTGACCCAACAGCGCGATTGTCGGAGTATGCGACTATCATATCGGCCGGTGGCGTAAGCAAACCAGGAATCTTGGAGGGCCGGATAATGTCTGCGGTTTCTGACGTGGCCGAAGTCATGCCGCTTTATTCATCACCGTGGTGAGAACCGGCGCATGGACTCGACAGCAACCCGCATTCTTATCGCGGACGATCAGCCCGATGTACTTAAGGCCCTGCGTTTGCTGCTTAAGCCAGAGGGCTTTCAAGTTGTGGTGGCCGACTCTCCCACGGGAGTGATCGAGCAGCTCAACGGCGGCGTCTTCGATGTGCTGCTGATGGATCTCAACTACGCGCGCGACACGACCTCGGGGAAGGAGGGCTTGGATCTCTTGCTGCGCGTGCGGGAACTCGACAACACACCGGCAGTGGTGGTGATGACGGCCTATGGCACCGTCGAGATCGCGGTCGAGGCCATGCGGCGCGGGGCGCGTGATTTTGTCGAGAAGCCGTGGGACAACGAGCGGCTGCTCAGCATCCTGCGCAACCAGACGGAATTGGTGCGTGCCTTGCGCAAGGGGCGGCGACTCGAAGCGGAAAACCGGTTACTGCGCGACGAAGCATGCCCCCATTTGATCGCCGAGTCGAGGGCCATGCGTCCGGTGCTCAACGTGATCGCCAAGGTCGGGGCGTCGGCTGCCAACGTGCTGATCACCGGTGAGAACGGCAGCGGAAAAAGCTTGGTGGCTCAGGCGCTGCATGCCGGGTCGGGCCGGGCCTCGAAGTCGATGGTGACCGTCAACATTGGGGGGTTGTCAGAAGGCATCTTCGAGAGCGAACTGTTCGGGCACGTCAAAGGTGCGTTCACCGACGCGAAGAGCAACCGGATCGGGCGGTTCGAAGTGGCCGACGGCGGGACGCTGTTCCTGGACGAGATCGCCAACATTCCCATGGATTTGCAGCCAAAATTGCTGCGCGTGCTGGAAGCCGGCGAGTTCGAGCCGGTCGGGTCGTCAAAGACGGTGCGCGTCGATGCGCGCATCGTGTCCGCTACCAACGCGGACATCTACACAGAAGTGGAAGAAGGCCGATTTCGCAGGGACCTGCTCTACCGGTTGAATACGGTCGAGATCCACGTGCCGCCGCTGCGCGACCGGCGGGACGACATTCCGCTCCTGGCGATGCACTTTCTTCGGCGTCAGGTGCGGCGGTATCGCAAGAGCATCAGCCGTTTCGACACGGCGGCGATGCAGGCGCTGCTCGATTATCCGTGGCGGGGCAATGTGCGCGAGCTGGATCATGCCGTCGAGCGGGCGGTTCTGCTGGCGACCGACGATGTCGTGCGTCTGGACGACCTCGCGCTGCGCACGGTTCGTTCAGGGGCGGAGCGTTATGAGGACATGACGCTGGACGGTGCCGAAGCGGGATTGATTCGGCAGGCGCTCGATCGTAGCGGCGGCAACGTCAAGCAGGCGGCGAGTGAACTGGGAGTAAGCCGTAGCGGTCTGTATCGGCGCATGGAAAAGTACGGACTGGCGCAGGATGAATGAGCGCGATCGGCCGAACTCGTCGCGGCGGTCGCGTCCCAGCTTCGAGCGGCGGGTGGCGTTCTTCACCCTTCTGACCGGGCTGCCCGGCGCGTTGGTCGCGCTGATCCTGCTGTGGACCGGCGACTTCACACCCAAGGTCCAGTGGACGCTGACGCTGTTTGTCGTGCTGGGCGGGCTGGCGTTCGGGTCGGCGCTCATGCAGCGGGTGGTGTTTCCGCTGCGCACCGTTTCCAACATGCTGGCGGCGCTGCGCGAAGGAGATTTTTCACTTCGGGCGCACCAAACGGGGTCGGACGATGCGCTGAGCCAAGTCATGTTCGAAGTGAACGCGCTCGGCGACACGCTGCGCCAACAGCGGCTGGGTGCGCTGGAGGCTACCGCCCTGCTCCGCAAAGTCATGGCCGAAATCGACGTGGCGGTCTACGCGTTCGACAGCGAGCAGAAGCTGCGGCTCGTGAATCGCTGCGGCGAGCGCTTGTTGAATCAGCGGCGCGAGCGGCTGAGCGGCCGTCGGGCGGCGGATCTGGGTCTCGAGGAATGTCTGAGCGGTCCGGCGCCGCGTGTGGCGGACCTGTCGCTTCCGGGGGGGTCGGGCCGCTGGGAGATTCGCCGCAGCACGTTTCGTGAGGGCGGGCTGCCGCACCAGTTGCTGGTGCTCTCGGATCTGACCCAGACCTTGCGCGACGAGGAGCGACAAGCGTGGCGGCGGTTGATTCAAGTGCTGCGGCACGAGATCAACAACTCGCTTGCGCCGATCGATTCGTTGGCGGGCAGCCTGGCGGCCCTGATCGGCCGCGATCCACGGCCAGAGGATTGGGAGAGCGACATGTGCGGCGGCTTGTCGGTCATTCGCGATCGATCGCGGGCGCTCAACCGCTTCATGACCGCATACAGTCGCCTGACACGTTTGCCGAAGCCTACGCGGGCCGCCGTCAACGTGGCAAACTGGGTGCGGCGCGTGGTCGATCTCGAAACGCGGCAGCGTGTCGTCGTCGAAGCGGGCCCGGAGCTGACGATTGAGGCGGACGGCGATCAACTGGATCAACTTCTCATTAATCTGGTCCGCAACGCGGTCGACGCGGTTCAAGAAACGGGTGGCGAGGTGCACGTAGGCTGGGGCGCGGACGCTGACGCGGCCGATTTTCTGGAGGTTTGGGTGCGTGACGACGGCCCGGGTCTGACGAGCACCGAGAATCTCTTCGTTCCGTTCTTCACCACCAAGCCGAACGGGGAAGGGATCGGGTTGGCGCTGAGCCGTCAGATTGCGGAGGCGCACCGAGGCCGGCTGACGCTCGAGAACCAGCGCGGCGCGGCGGGTTGTCTGGCACGTTTGATTCTTCCACTTCATTAAATCTTTCGGCTCGCGAGTGTTCGATTTTGGGACGGCCAGTCCCAAATGCGAACACTTCAAATGCACATCCGCGTGGACTGCGTGGCTCAATGGTGCGGTTCTAATCCATATTGCCGGCTTCGCAACGAATACAACACAAACATTGAATTGGTACGGAGCTTGCCGTTTAGCCGGCGGATGCGAGAGGTTTGAGATGGATGTACCCCGCAAGAACATCGCCCGTAGACGCCGCATTGTGCGCGGCGTTTGGATGGTAGTCGGCTTGGCCGCGGTCGCTGCGATCACGCTGGGGCTCTCGCGTCTCAAGCCGGCGGCGCCATCGGTGGATCGCGCGACCTTGTTCCTGGGCCAGGTCAAGCGCGGCGAGATGCTGCGCGAGGTTCGCGGGACGGGCAACTTGGTGCCCGAGATCGTCTGGTTCATTCCAGCGACGACGGCGGGGCGGGTCGAGAAGATCTTGGTGCTGCCCGGCAAGACAGTTGAAGCGGACACGGTGCTGATCGAGTTGAGCAATCCCCAGCTTCAGCTCGAGGCGGTGGACGCGGAATGGAAGCTCAAGGCGGCCGAAGCGTCGTTCAAGTCGCTCGAGGTCAGGCTTCAGGATGAACAGTTGGCGCTGGAGGCGTCGGCGGCGCGGGTGGAGGCGGACTACAACGAAGCGAGTCTGCTACTGGACGTGAATCAGGAGTTGTTCGACAACGGGCTAATTTCCGAGCGAAATCTGAGGCTGACTCAGGTGCGGGTCAACGAGCTGAAGAAGCTGAACGCGATCGAAATGAAGCGGCTCGCACTCCGCGACAGCTCGCAGGAAGCCCGGCTCGCCGACCAGCGGGCAAGGGTCGAACAAGCCCGCGCTCTGTCGGGTTTGCGGACCGAGCAGCTCGACCTGCTCCACGTGCGGGCCGGCACGCCGGGCGTTTTGGAGCAGATGCAGGTGCAGGTCGGCGAGCAGGTGGCGGCCGGGACGACGCTGGCGAAGGTGACCGATCCGACGAAGCTCAAGGCGGTGCTGCGCGTGCCGGAGACGCAGGCCCGCGAGGTTCGGATCGGGCAGATTGCCTCAATCGACACGCGCAGTGCCGTTGCACCGGGCCGGGTGGTTCGAATCGATCCGGCGGTGCAGAACGGGACAGTCGCGGTGGACATCTCGTTCGACGGGCCGCTGCCCGAGGGCGCGCGGCCGGACCTTTCGGTGATCGGCAATATTGAGATCGAGCGCATGGACGACGTGCTGTATGTCGGACGGCCGGTCTACGGGCAGGAACAGGCCACAGTGGGGCTTTTCAAGATATTGCCCGATACGAGCGAGGCGGTGCGCGTGAAGGTGCAACTGGGCCGCAGCTCGGTCAATACGATTGAGATTGTGTCGGGGCTGGTGGTGGGCGACACGATCGTCCTGTCGGATATGTCGCAGTGGGACGAATTTGATCGGCTGCGTCTGAAATAGCGTGATCCTGCCTGCCGTATCCCTATCCGAATGACATCATTCGGTCGGCGGCACGGGAAGAGGAAATAAGATGAGCGATTCAAACGGCGTGTTGATACGGCTGGATGGCGTCAGCAAGGTGTTCTACACCGACGAGGTGGAGACGCACGCTTTGGCGGACATTCATTTGCAGGTCGCCAAAGGCGAGTATCTCGCGATCGCGGGCCCGTCGGGCGGCGGCAAGTCGACGCTGCTGTCGATTCTCGGGTTGTTGGACACCCCGACCGGCGGGGAGTACACGCTGAGCGGCCGGTCGGTGGCCGAGCTGGGCGCGGCCCAGCGGGCGCGGATTCGTAATCGGCAGGTGGGCTTCATCTTTCAGAGCTTCAATTTGATCGGCGATCTGGACGTGTACGAGAACGTCGAGCTGCCACTGACGTATCGCGGCATGCCGGGCGCGGAACGAAAAACGCGCGCGATCCAGGCGCTCGAAAAGGTGGGGATGGCTCATCGCGTGAAGCACTATCCGTCACAGCTTTCCGGTGGTCAGCAGCAGCGCGTCGCGGTAGCACGGGCGCTCGCGGGCGATCCGCTGATTTTGCTGGCCGATGAGCCGACCGGCAACCTGGACTCGACCAACGGCGAAGCGGTGATGGCGCTGTTGCGCGAGTTGCACAACGGCGGTGCGACGATCTGCATGGTGACGCACGACGACCGCTACGCGCATCACGCCGAGCGGACGGTGCAGTTGTTCGACGGGCGGATCGTGGATGAGAGCCAGGGGCGCGGCGGATGAGCGGGTGGTTGCACGATTTGCGATTCACCTGCCGCACTCTGTTTCGAGCGCCGGCATTCACGTTGATCGCGGTGGGAACACTGGCGCTAGGAATTGGCGCGAGCGCCGGGATCTTCATGGTGGCGAACGCGCTGTTGGTGAAGCCGCTGCCCTATCCCGACGCGGATCGGCTGGTGATGGTGCGGGCCGACTTTGCGGCGGTGGGAATTGAAGGATACCCGCTGGCCGGCCCCGAGCTGGCCGACATTCGTGGGCAAGGCAGCTTGTTTAACGGGTTCGAGGCGATTTGGGCGTCGAGCGGCTCGATCAGCGGTCAAGGCGATCCGGAGCATGTGGCAGTTGGCTTTGTCACCGCCGATTTCTTGTCGTTGATGGGCGTCGCGCCGGCCTTGGGGAGATCATTCACCAGCCAGGAAGACATGCCCGGCGGGCCGAGGGCGCTGGTCATCAGCGACGGGCTTTGGCGGCGGCGCTACGGCGGCGGCGCGGATATTGTCAGCAAGAATGTTCAATTCAACGGCGTGGATTACGCAGTCGTCGGTGTGATGCCGGCCGGCTACCGGCTGTATTTTCCCGAGGACGCCAACGTTCCGGCTGACCTCGATGTTTGGACGCCGTTGCAATCCGACTATGCGGCGAGTCGGCGAGACGTTCGCTATTTGCGAACGGTGGGCCGCTTGAAGGCCGACGTCAGTCTGGAGCAGGCGCAGGCTGAGATGACGGGCCTTGCGGGGCGGATGGCCGGCGCGCATGCGGACTACGTTGACTCTGAATTCAATCTGCACGTGGTTGGGCTACACGCGGAGACTGTTCGCGCCGTTCGGCCGTCGGTGCTGGCGTTGATGGTGGGCGTCGGATTTCTGCTGTTGATCTCATGCACGAATTTCACCAACCAGCTGCTGGTTCGCGGAGCGGAACGCAGCGGCGAAATGGCGATTCGAGCGGCGCTCGGGGCGGGTCGCGGGAGGATCATCAGGCAGATGCTGGTCGAGCATCTAGTGCTGGCCGTCGCGGCCGGATCGCTGGGTTTGTTGTTAGCGGTTTGGAGCGTCGACATTCCGCGCGTGTTGCTGGCGGAGAACCTGCCGATGCTGAAGAACATCGTGGTCGACGGCAATGTGCTGGCTTTCACGCTGCTGGTTTCGATCCTGATACCGACATTGTTCGGGCTCGGGCCGGCGGTCCGCGCCGCACGGCAGGATTTGAGCGGCGCACTCAAGCAGAGTGCTCGCGTGTCGTCGGACCGGCGGCAGCAACGCTTGCGGGCCGGACTGGCGGTCGGCACGATCAGCCTTTCGCTGGTACTCTTGATCGGGGCGGGGTTGATGATTCGCACATTTGCCGAGCTGCGATCGGTGCAGCCGGGATTCGACCCGGCGGACGTGCTTACGTTCAAGGTCACGCCGCCGGAATCGCGATATGCGAGCCACGAAGCGCTTTCGGGATTTTACCAGCGGCTCGAAGCGCGACTGGCGGCTTTGCCCGGCGTCGACGCGGTGGGGGCGGTCTCGCACGTACCGTTTGACACTCAGTCGAACTGGTCGGGCAGCTACAAGGTCGCAGCGGATGACCGTGACGATTTTGAGCATCAGGCCGATGAACGCGTGGTGACGCCGGGCTATTTCAAGGCGATCGGCGCGCGTCTGCGCGAAGGGCGACTGTTCGACGAGTCGGACACCTTCGATTCACAGCATGTGGTCATCGTGGATCGGCTGCTGGCCGAACGCATGTGGCCGAACGATCACGCGCTGGGCAAGCAGATCCATCTGGAAGTCACACTCAATCGCCGGTTTGTCCCGCGGAAGGCTGAGATCGTGGGCGTGATCGAGCATATCCGCACGCACGATTTAAGCCGCGAGGTGCGCGAGCAGATTTACGTCCCCGGCGCTCAGGCTTCGCGCTGGATCATGAATTATACGATCCGAAGCTCGTCGAGACCGGCGGGACGGTCGAGATCGCCGACGACGCGATCTACGTCCACTT
>JACZRH010000246.1 GCA_022574815.1 Planctomycetota bacterium
GTAGGGGGGCCACTCCCCACCAAACCTGCCCAATGAACCGTCATTCGCCGGCACGATTCGCTATGGCGTCGAAGCGTGGCGGCGATACGTGTCGGCCGTCGCAACAACAGGCCCAGTCGGCGTCGTAGCGGCCTTCCCGCACCCAGCGATGAAAACTGGAGTACCGCCAGGCGTGCGGGCACGCGGCCAATTCGTGCCTTACGGGATTGTAATGGATGTAGTCCATGTGGGCCTCGAAATCACGCTCGTCGCGGATCGTGTGTTCCCAGAAACGGCGTTGCCAGACGGAACTCTCGCGATGACGGCGGCGCGAGCCGGAAACGGGCGCCGCGCCACGCTCCGTGGCGTCCAATGAACGGGTTAAACGCGTTTTGATCAGCCCCACACGCTTGGAAAAATCGCCGTCACCCGGCGGCAAATCCCACAAGAAGTGGACATGGTCGGGCAAGATGACGGCCCCGAGGATTTCGAACGGATGACGCTGCCTGATATCCGCGACGGCCAAGCGAAATCTTGCGACGTTTTCCGGCGATCGAAGCAGCGGGCGGCGTTCGTAGGTGACCCAGGTTAGAAAGAACGTCCCGCCGGGGGCGTCCATTCGTCGGTATTCGGGCATGTGTCGATGTTAGCTGGGATCGGTGGGCAGTGCCCACCCTACACTTGGAAGACTCCGGTCTTCAAGGGCGGGAGATCGCCGATGTGGGCGACCGCTTCGAGGGCCAGGGCCAGGACGCGGCGGGTGTCCGCCGGGGGGATGATGGCGTCGACCCAGCCGCGGGCGGCGGCGTAGCGGATGTCCTCGCACTTCGCGTACTGGTCGGTGATGCGCTTTTCCAAAGCTTGGAGCTCTTCGACGTCGGGCTCGTGGCCCTTGCGCTTCAACGAGGCGATCTCGATGCTCAGCAGCGTCTTGGCCGCCGCCGCGCCCGCCATGACGGCGTACCTGGCGGTCGGCCAAGCGAAGATGAAACGGGGGTCGTAGGCCCGGCCGCACATGGCGTAGTTGCCGGCGCCGAAGCTGCCGCCGGTGATCAGGGTGAGCTTGGGTACGACGCTGTTGGCGACGGCGCTGACCATTTTGGCGCCGCTGCGGATGATGCCTTCCTCCTCGCTGTCACGGCCGACCATGAAGCCGTTGACGTCCTGGAGGAAGATGAGCGGCATCTTGAGCTGGTTGCAATCGAGGATGAAGCGGGCGGCCTTGTCGGCGCTGTCGGTGTAGACCACGCCGGGGAACTGCATCGGGCCCTTGGCGGGCTTCACCATCTTCTTCTGGTTGGCGACGATGCCGACCGCCCAGCCGTCGAGCCGGCCGAAGCCGCAGACTAGCGACTGGCCGTAGTCGGCCTTGTATTCGTCGAAGGAGTCGGCGTCGAGCAGGTGCTCGAGCACGTCGCGGATGTCGTATTGGCCGGAGCGCGCCTTGGCCACGGGGTCGAAGATGTCCTCCGGGCGACGCTTGGGCTCGAGCGGCGGGGCGCGATCGAACGGGCAGCGCGGCGAGGCGCCGAGCTTGGCCACGAGCCGCCGCAGACGTTCGATGCACAGCTCGTCGTTGAGCTCGCGATAGTCGATCGTGCCGCTGATCGAGGCGTGCATGAGCGCACCGCCGAGCTCCTCGCTGCTGAGCTCCTGGCCGATGGCGGCCTTGACCAGGGCGGGGCCGGCGAGGTAGAGGCCCGAGCCTTCGGTCATCAGGAGCGTGTCGCACATGACCGGCAGGTAGCCGCCGCCGGCGACGCAGTTGCCCATGATGGCGGCGAACTGGGGGATACCGTTGGCGCTGATGACGGCGTTGTTGCGGAAGATGCGGCCGAAATCGTCCTCATCGGGGAAGATCTCGTCCTGCATGGGGAGGAATACGCCGGCCGAGTCGACGATGTAGATGATCGGAAGTTTGTTATCGAGACAGAAGCGCTGGGCGCGGATGACCTTCTTGCACGTGGCGGGGAAGAAGGCGCCGGCTTTGACGGTCGCGTCGTTCGCGACGACGACGCACAGGCGGCCCGAGACGCGCGCCAGACAAACCACTACGCCTGCGGCCGGGATGTCGCCGACCTCCGGATACATGCCGTCGGCGGCCCAGAGGCCGAGCTCGAAGAAGCTCGTCGGCGCGTCGGTCGCGTTCGTCGCGTTCGGGCCGCGGTCGCAGAGCAGCTCGAGCCGCTCGCGGGCGGTCAGCCGCCCGTGGCGGTGCTGGCGATCGATCCCGCGTTTGCCGCCGCCCTGGCGGATGACCTCCTCGCGTTGGCGGATTTCCGCGAGCTTCTTTTCGAGCGCGGTGCGGGCGGGGGTCGGGCTGGGCGGGCGTTTTCGGTCGGATTTCGGTTTGGCAGCCATAGCCCGTCATTATCACGTCGGGGGCGTACTGCGGCAACGTCGGGCGACCGGACGCCAGCTCCAGTTTCTTTGCGGATCGGTGTTTCGCAGCCGGGCGGCCATCGCCGCAGCGCGCAAACACGATTCGAACCGGATTCTTTTTGGTTTTCCCGTGCGGGCCGACTTGACGACGATACCAGCGGGAGCTATACTTAACCATATGGTTAAATATAGTTCTCGACTCGATGCCACGTTCGCCGCCCTGTCGGACCCGATCCGCCGAGCCATCGTCGCCCGGCTGGCCCGGGGCGACACCTCGGTGGGCGAGCTCGCTCGGCCGTTCGATGTCTCTCTGCCGGCGGTCAGCAAGCACCTGCGGGTGCTGGAGCGGGCCGGCCTGCTCACACAGGACCGGCAGGGCCGGATTCGACGCTGTCGGCTGCGGGTGGCCCCCTTGCGTGTCGCGAACCAGTGGATCGAACGCTACCGCCGCTTCTGGGCCGAGCGGCTTGACGCTTTGGCCGAGTTCGTCGAGCAGGCCCAAGCGAGTCAAGCGCGAATGGAACCCCACGAACCCCAACAAACGGAGGAAGAACCATGACTGCAAGGACCGGAGTAACGAGCATGACCGCAGGAGGAACAGCAATGACCGCGTCCGATGCCGATCCCACCGCCGAGCTGCGCGTGCGCGTATCGCGATTCGTGCGCGCGCCGCGTGAGCGCGTCTTCGAGGCTTGGATTCGGCCGGAGCTCCGCCGCAAGTGGTGGGGCACGGGCCGGCCCGAGGGGCTTTCGGTGTGCGAGATCGACGCCCGCGTCGGCGGGCGCTACTGCATGAAGCAAACCGGCAGTTGCGATGATTCGGCCGACGTAGGATCGGACTACGAGTGGATCATGCAAGGGGAGTTTCTGGAGGTCGACGCGCCGCGGCGGCTGGTGTTCACGTGGGACGTGAACCATCCGAACGAGCCCAAAACCGACGAGCGTGTGACGGTCGATTTTCGCGAGGTTGAGGGCGGCACCGACGTTACCCTCACGCACGAAGGCATTCTTTCGGGCCGTCTCCGTGACGGGACCGAGCGTGGCTGGACGAAGCTCCTGGAGACGCTCGGTGAGGTCGTTGAGCGAGAATAATCTCAAGGATCCGAAAAGCGACGCGCGCGACGGCGAGAAGGCGGCGAAGACCGAAGCCGGCGTTACGACTTTCGCTTTTTTTTGACGAAACGCCGGACCTCGCGCGCCGAGCGGGTGTTGAGCACGTCGCTCTTGAGCAACCCGGCCCGGCGCGCGGTCCAGACGCCGAAGCGCATCTGGTCCAATTGGTCGATGTGGTGCGCGTCGGTGTTGATGCCGATCAGGGCGCCGAGGTCGCGGGCCAGGCGGGCGTGCGTGTCCTTGAGGTCCAGGCGAAACGTCGAAGCGTTGATCTCCAAGGCGGTTCCGGTCCGCGCGGCTTGGCGCGCGACGGCCTCGATGTCGAGCGGCATCGCTTCGCGTTTGCCGATCATTCGCCCGGTCGGGTGGGCGATGAGATTGACGAAGGGATTTCGGATTGCGGCGAGCGTGCGGCGGGTGTTGGCGTCGCGGTCCTTGCTCATCCCGCTGTGGACCGAGGCGACCACGAAGTCGAGCCCGGCGAGGACGTCGTCCGCGTAATCCAATCGCCCGTCGGCCAGAATATCGACCTCCGCCCCGATCCACACCGCGATGCCCTTGGTCTGCTTCGCGATCTCGCGCACCTGGGCGGCGTGCCGCGCCAGACGGTCGGGCTCGAGCCCGTTGGCAATGATGCTGGCTTGCGAGTGTTCCGTGATGCAGACGTACTCGTACCCGCACAGCTTCGCCGCCGCGACCATCTCGGCGATGCTGCACCGGCCGTCGCTGGCGGTGGTGTGCATGTGGATGTCGCCGCGGATGTGGTCGAGCGTCAGCAGGTCGGGCGGGACGGCGTCGAGCTCGAACTCGCCGCGATCCTCGCGCAGCTCGGGGGGTATCCAGGGCAGCTCGAGGGCGGCGTAGATGTCCTGCTCGGTGCGCGACGCGAGGATCGTGTCGCCGTCGCTCAGGCCGTACTCGTTCAAGCTCCAGCCGCGGCGGACGGCGCGTTCGCGCAGGCGGACGTTGTGCTCCTTGCTGCCGGTGAAGTACTGCCACGCGGCCCCGAAGGAATCTTCGGGCACGACGCGCAGGTCGACTTGTAGCGGCCGGCCGCGGGCGTCCTCGATTTGTACCGAGCCCTTGGTCGAACCGGCAGCGAGCACGCGCTGCACCATCGGCAATTCCGTGAACCGCTTGACGATTCGTTCGCCGTCGTCGGCGAGGCAGAGCAGGTCGAGGTCGCCGACCGTCTCGCGCCCGCGCCGGAGCGAGCCGGCGTGCTCGACGCGTTTGACGCCCGGCCAGAGGATTATGGTCTCTCGCAACTCCTCGGCGATCGGCCAGGCGACGCCGAGCCGCGTGCGGCCGGCGCCGCGCGCCAGGAAGTCGATGCCGGCCCGGATGCGGTCGATGCTCTTTTTGCCGAAACCCTTGAGCGTATCGAGCTTGCCGGCGGTGATCGCGTTCTTGAGGTCCTCGAGCGAAGTGACGCCGACTTCGCGCCAGAGGAGCGTTGCCTTTTTCGGCCCCAGGCCCTGGATTTCGAGCAGTTGCAAGAGCGACTCGGGCATTTCCTGCGCGAGTTGTTGGCGGGCCGCGATTTGGCCGGTGTCGAGATACTCCTGGATCTTCGCGGCCGACGCCTTGCCCACGCCGGGCAGACCAGCGAGCTCGCCGCGCGCCGCGACATCGGCGATGTCGGTCGCCAGGTCCGCGACCGATCGGGCGACGCGGCGGTACGAGTTGACGCGAAAGACCTGCTCGCCCTTGATCTCGAGCAAGTCGGCGATTTCGCGGAAAGTGCGGGCTACGTCGGCGTTCTTCACGATTCAACCCCGTGTCTTTCAGACGGGTCACTTATAGATCGGGGGGCGCGTCCGTTCAAGCGGGGCGCGACGAGCCGTTCGCGTTGGTGAGTGGGGATGCGGCGAGAATTCCGAAACAGATCGCACCGGCGGGACGCCGGTGCCACAACAGAGGTATGGCGGTGCGGCAGAGGAATGGGGATGGTTTCTACTTCGCGAGGATGCGCAGGCCTACCAGTGTCAGATCGTCGGAGCGCTCGGCGAGGCCGATGAAGCGGCGGATGTCCCACTGGATGTTCTTGAGGGCCTGGTCGGGTCGCTGGGTGCCGTATTGCTTGAGCGCCGCGAGCAGCCGCTCGCGGCCGAACAGTTCGCCGCGAAAGTTGGCGGCGTCGATCGCGCCGTCGCTGAAGAGGAGCACGAAATCGTCGGGTTGCAGCGGGATTTCGCAGGCTTGGTAGCGTTCGTCGGGGTCGACGCCCAGGATCAGGTTCCCCTCGTCGAAACGCAGGACCTCGCCGGCGCGGTGCAGCAGTAGCGGCTCGTGCCCGGCGCTGCAGAATTCGAGCCGGCTTCGATCGGGGTCGACCGCGATCAGCAGCAACGTGACGAATTCGGAGGTGGAGGTTTCGCGAAAGACGTGGCGGTTGAGGCGTGTGAGGATTTCGCCGAGGTCGTCACAGCACTCGGCCCCGGCCCGCAGTGCCGCGCGCACCGAGGCCATCAGGAGCGAGGCGGGGATGCCCTTGCCGACCACGTCGCCGACGACCGCGGCGATGCGGCCGTCGCGCAGCGTGAAGAAATCGCAGAAGTCGCCGCCGACCGGGGCGCAGGGGTCGAAGATCGACGCCGTTTGGATGCGCGGGTGCGTGGGCGGGTCGCTATGGACCATGCGGGCCTGCACGTCGCCGGCCAGTGCGAGCTGCCGCTCGGTTTCGGCGGCGTGCAGGCGAGATTCGTGCAAGCGGGCGTGGACGATCGCGGTAGCGGCTTGCGAGGCGACGGCACGCAGCAGGTTTCGCTGGGTGCGGCGGAATTTCTGGCGGCGGTTGCTGTAAATGCGCAGCACGCCGACCGGCTGGGCGCGGTGGAGCAATCCGACGGTCAGGCCGCTTACGAGGCCCTGGGCGCGGGCCTGGTCGGGGTAGCGGATGCGCGGGTCTTGGCCGGCGTCCTCAATGTACACCAGCTTGCCGCTCAGGGCTTCGCGGTCGATCGGGTTCTGTGAGCGCAGCACCGGGCCCTTGGCCAGGTAGCGGTCGGATAAGTTATGGACGGCCTGGATGGTCAGCTCGTCGGTCTCGGGGTTGTAGAGCCGCAGGCTGCAATAGGGGCAGTTCATGACGCGGGCCGTCTCGGCGACGATGCGGTCGAGCACGGTTTGCAGGTCATGCTCGCCGGTCAACAGGCGGGCGATGTCACCCACGAGCTCGAGCTGCTCGGTGGCGGTGTGCATGCGCAGCTCACGGCGGCACCAGTTCGACAGCAGCCGCGCGGCCCAGCGGGCGGTGACGACGGCGTGCGAGTCGCCGGTGCGTTTGAGCGCCGGCAGTCCTTCCCAAGCCGCCTGGACGGTCGCTTCGTCGACGCGGGCGGCGAAGGCGATCTCGGCCCGGCACTCGCGCGAGAGCTCGCCATCACGAAACGCGCCGACGCCGGCGAGACCGGCGTGTCGGTCTTCGAGCAGGATGGGGGCGAACACGTACCAGACGCCGGTGAATTCGGTGAACCCGACCTTGGCGGGCGGGGCGTCGGCCGGCAGCGCGATCAGTTCGGGGCGTCGCGAGAGCGCGCCGGGTGGATGGGCGGTGAGCTTGGCGAAGGCATTGGTCGCAGCCGAGACGGCCAGCAGCCGGCCGCCGGCGTCGTAGGCGCAGACCCGCAGGCCGGCGGCTTGCGCCAGTCCGGCGACGAAGTCCTCGAGCACGGCGGTGTCGATCAGTTCGCGAAGCATGGATTGCCTACGATAGGCGTTCGGTGCGAGAGTACCAGCCTCGGGCCGGGCGAAAGTGTGCTTGAAGTGGAATCCGAATGCCGAGCGGTCGCATTCGCGACCCACGCGACGGGCACACCGGCGTTGCAGCGGGCACCACTCCATGTTGTGCTTCCTGCAGGGTGTCCAACGGGGCCTGAGCAAGCCCCTTCCCTGGTGGGAGTTTGACCTGTGCAGGAAAGCCCCTACAATCCGGACACGGTCGG
>JACZRH010000247.1 GCA_022574815.1 Planctomycetota bacterium
CAACTGCGGCCGGGCAACTTGCTCGGCCACGTTTACGATTGAGGACACGCCGCCGCCGATCATCCGCGGCCTGCGCGACGTGATCGTCGAGTGCGACGGCCGCGGAAACGCCGAAGAGCTCCGCCGTTGGCTGGGCAGTGCGACGGCGGATGACGCTTGCGGGCGAGTGCGGCTGAGCAACGACTTCAGCGGCCTTTCCGACGACTGCGGCGCGACCGGCTCCGTGACGGTCACCTGGACCGCAACCGACGAGTGCCGCAACACGAGCACGCATACGGCCTCCTTTACGATCGTGGACACCACGCCGCCGCGATTGTCGGGCCCGCCCGATCTCACCGTCGAGTGCGACGGCCGCGGCAACCCCGATGAGCTGCGCGACTGGCTCAACGACGTGCGCGCCGCCGACGCCTGCGGGCTCGTCCGGATCACTCACGATTTCACCGGGTTATCCGACGATTGCGGCGAGACCGGTGCAGCCACGGTGATCTGGACCGCAAGCGACGAGTGCGGCAATACAGACACGCACACGGCCACGTTCACGATCATCGACACGACGCCGCCGGTCATCACGCTGATCGGCAATGCGATGATCACACTCGAATGCCACGTGGACCCGTACGTCGAGCAGGGTGCGAGCGTCGCCGACGCCTGCGATCCCGGTCTGACGCGCGCCGTGGTGGGCGGCGACCCGGTGGATCCGAACACGGTCGGCGTCTATGTGGTCACGTACGATGCCACCGACGCCTGCGGCAACCGCGCCGAGCAGGTCACGCGCGTGGTGGAAGTGGTGGACACCATTCCGCCGGTGGTGACGGTCGGCCCGATGGTGCTCCTGTGGCCCCCGAATCACGAATACAGAACCCTGAACCTCTCCGACTGCGTCGAGAGCGTTTTTGATCTTTGCGAAGGCTCGCTCGCTGTGAACGAGCTTGGCACGATCCTCTCGATCTACAGCGACGAGCCCGAGGACGCTCCCGGCGGCGGCGACGGGCACACGCTCAACGACATCGTCCTGGTCAGCAACAGTTCGCTCATGGTCCGCGCCGAACGCCAAGGCGGCGGCAACGGGCGCGTCTACGGCATCACGTTTCAGGTCGTCGATGCCTCGGGCAACATCACCGAAACGATTTGTTTCGTGGGCGTGCCGCACGATCAATCCGGCGGCTTGCCCATCGACGACGGGCCCGAAGCGGGTTACACCGTGCCCTGAGGATTCACGCAGCGGTCCACGTCCGGTCGTTCCAGCCCGGTACGGGCGACAGTGTTTAGCCGGGCGGTAAGCTGTGCGGAGGGACCGCTCCCGCGCCTTCGGAACGGAATGGGGCACCCACGGGAGGGTGCTCCGGTTCATCGTCTTGCTAGGCGGGCTTTCCGTACCCTTCGTGTGCCTGTTTCGCCAATTTCCGAATTAGCTGTTTTTCATTTTCCTCTAGCTCGGAGCCGATCCGTAGCCGGTATTGTTTCCATTGTGAATCGTAGCTCAACGTATCAAATTCGGCTGCGGCGAGTTCTTCGTCAGTCTCCTGGGTTTGAGGGATCCTGAACGTCATGATGACGTGAGCCTTGCGCGGCGTGAACGCAACGAAATTCATTGCCGAGCCAGCGACTTTGAGCCCGATGTAATGCTTGGTGTAGTTGAGCGACGCGCCGTGTTCGATTTCCTGTATGATGGCAAGAAGCCTATCAGTTGACTGAAGCGTATTCTTACTTCCTCGCTTTTCCCAGAATGCTCGATCCGTCGGTTCAGAGACAACTTCATCTTCATCGACCAGCCCAAACGACAGTTCATCAAGGACCTTTACGAAGGTCAATGCGTATTCCTCGTCGATTTTGTACGTGGTCATTTTCAGTGCAACGAGTGGGATGTGACCATTGAATAACTGGATGACGTTCAGGAATCGGGAAGTGATCTCTTCTGCGACGATGACTGCTGCGTGTTCGTACTGCGGGTAGCGTCTCTTTTCGATGTCCCAGTACTCGATAGTACGAATGAGATGGCTCTCGTCGGTCGCACCGAGCTGAATCTCGACTTCGTATCGCTTTAATGTCTCCGGATCTTGAAGGAGTAGGTCGAGCCGGCCACCGGCGAGTTGAGCGCGTTCCTTATCTTTGAGGACAAGGTCGCCGAGGCCAAGAATGCTTGGATCATCAGCGATCTGCTCTTGAACCCATTTCTCGTTCAAGTGGTCGGAACGTCGCAGGCTGATCGTCTGAAGTTTCATGCATAACGCCTAGTGTCTCAGCTTTTCTGCCGAACAACAATCAGCGTGATCCGCAAATCACAGGGGCTTTGCTACACAGGTCAAACTCCCGCCAGTGAAGGGCGTCCAGAGGCCCCGTTGGATTACGTGCAGGGAGCATAACAGGGAGGGGCGCCCGCTGCAACGCCGGTGTGCCCGCTCCGCGGGGCGTCCGCCGAAGAGGCCGGTGGTGCGCTGTTACGATTTCATGCACAGCAGTCCGCCCCGAAAGCCGTTTCGCGGCTTGGCGGCGGTCCGGAAGCCCGCGTTTTCCGGCGTTCTACGTTGGCCACGGGGGGCCGACGCTACTCTTGCGGCGAACTGACACGGCTGGGAGTTGGCGGGGGATGAATCTTGACACGTCGGGTAGACTGTCGGCATGTGCGATGCGACGCCGGTATGCGACTCCTCTGACCCCTCACGGGGCGTTCTCGATCCTGAACAGCGATGCGCCCTCTGCTGAAAACGAGTGAGCCGTGCGACTGTTGACCATTCTGCTGCGAACCCTCGGATACCACTGGCGCGGCAACCTCGCCGTCGTGCTCGGCGTTATGGTCGGCACGGCGACCTTGACCGGGGCCCTGCTGGTCGGCGACTCGATGCGGGCCAGCCTGCGCGACGCCGCTTTGGGCCGGCTGGGAAACGTGCAACACGCGCTGGTCGCGAACCGGTTTTTTCGGGCCGAGCTCGCAGCCGAACTGGCCGAAAGCCCGGAATTCCAAAGCGAGTTCACGGCCGCCGCGGCGGTCGTGCTGCTGCGCGGCAGCGTCACACACGCCGAGACGGGGGCGCGCGTCGATCGGGCGAACATTCTGGGTGTGGACGAGCAGTTCTGGGAGCTCGGCAAGACGACGCTGCCGACGGCGGGCGCGGTCGCGGCCGGCGCGACGGTCGTCTTGAACGAGCGCGTCGCGGCCGAACTGGGGGCCAAAGTCGGCGACGACGTACTCGTGCGATTCGGCAAGCCGAGCGCGGTCTCCACCGAAACGCTGCTCGGCCGCCGCGACGACACCACCGTCGCGCTGCGCCTGAGCGTCGAGCGCATCATCGCGTCGCAAGACCTGGGAGCCTTCACGCTGAACCCGCGGCAGTTCCTTCCGCACAATGCCTACGTCCCGCTTGCAACGCTGCAACGGCGGCTCGACCGAGGCGGACGGGCCAACGCGATTCTCGTCGCCGCCGATGCCCCGGACGAAACGCAATCCGTCGGCGGGGCCGATCGGCTTCAGCAGATCGCCGAGCGGCAGTTCACGCTGCGCGACTTCGGGCTGCGGCTGCGAGTGGACGAGCCGCAGGGTTACGTCGCACTCGAAAGCGAGAGTTTCCTGCTCGAGCCGGCTGTCGAGTCGGCGGCGATCGAAGCTGCTCGGGAGCTTGACCTGACGGGGGAGCCGGTGCTCGCGTATCTCGCTAACGAGATCGCGCTTGACGCCGGCGACCGGGAACGAACGCCGCGCACGGGGATCCCCTATTCAATTGTGGCCGCGCTCGACCCGCGCGGGGCGACAGCTTCGGCCTTCGCGTATGTCGCGCCGCCCACCCGGCCGGCCTGGAAAACGAACGGAATTGTCCTGAACGAATGGGCCGCCGCCGACCTCGGTGCGAGACTCGGCGACCGCGTACGGCTGACGTATTACCTCACCGGGCCGTTCGGACAGCTCCTCACGCGGTTCGAGTCATTCGAGCTGATCGGAATCGTCCGGCTGAGCGGTGCGGCCGCCGACCCGCGGTTCACGCCCGAGTATCCCGGCGTGACGGACGCCGAAAGCGTGTCCGATTGGGACCCGCCCTTTCCGTTGGACTTGTCGAAAGTGCGCGACAAGGACGAAGCCTACTGGAGCAAGCACCACGCGACGCCCAAGGCTTTTGTGACATTGGAAGACGGCCTGCGACTGTGGGCGCACGACGCCGAGCGCGTCGGGCGCCTGACCGCGCTTCGCTTTCACCCGGCTTCGGGTGCGAACCTGCTCGAAGCCGCGGAAGAGCTGCGGGCCGCGTTGCTGGCGAAGCTCGACCCGCGCCGGCTCGGGCTCGGTTTCGAACCCGTCCGCGAGCAAGCCGAAAAAGCCGCGAGCGGCAGCACCGACTTCGGCGGGCTCTTCATCGGGTTCAGCTTCTTTCTGATCGGTTCGGCCGCCATGCTGGTCGCGCTGCTGTTCCGCTTGAACGTCGAGCGGCGGTCGCACGAGATCGGGATATTGCTGGCGACCGGTTTTTCGCGCCGCACGGTGCTGTGGTTGCTCTTGCTTGAAGGGGCCCTGCTCGCGGACCTGGGCGCCGTGCTCGGCCTGGCCGGCGCGGCGGGCTACGCCTGGCTGATGCTCGCCGGCTTGCGGACCTGGTGGGCGGCGGCCGTCCGAGCCCCGTTCCTGCAACTCCATATTTCGGCGACGTCACTGGCGATCGGCTACTGCGCCGGCATCGGGGTGGCATTGATCGCGATCGCCTGGTCGTTGCGCGGCCTTACGCGGATGCCGGCCCGCGCCCTGTTGGCCGGTGTTCTGCCGGGCGGCGCCGTAGGGATGGGTGCCCCACGCCGGCCGATCGCACGGACGGTCGGCATCGTCGCGTTCGCTCTCGGCGCGCTGCTCGCGGTCCTCAGCTTCACCAGCGAAGCCCTGCCTCAAACCGCCGCGTTTTTCGGCAGCGGCTCGTTGATGCTGATCGCCTGCATCGCACTCTGCAAACACGCTTTGAACAACCCCCGCCGCGCGGCGCTCTTGAAGCCCGGCGGCGCGGCCCTGGCTCGGCTCGGCGCGCGAAACGCGCCCCGCCATCCCGGCCGCAGCACGCTCACCATCGGCTTGGTCGCATCCGCGACCTTTCTAATCGCGTCGCTGGATGCATTCCATTTACAATCCGACGCCGACAACCGTGGCAAGGATTCCGGAACCGGGGGCTTTGACCTGGTGGCCGAGTCCGCCGTCCCGCTGGCCTACGACCTCGATACGGCCGCGGGCCGCGCGGCGCTGGACTTCGCCGAGCCCGACGACCCAAAGCTCGCCGCGACGTCGATCATCCCGTTCCGACTGCGGCCCGGCGACGAATCGAGCTGCCTGAATCTTTATGTGCCCACCAAGCCGCGGATCCTCGGGGCGTCGCCGCGGATGATTCAGCGCGGCGGATTCCGCTTTTCGTCGAAGACCGTGCGCCCCGACGCGGTGACCGAGCCGGGCACTGTTGCCGAGCCGCCCGGCAACCCGTGGAAGCTGCTGGACGGCGAATTCGCCGACGGGGCGATTCCCGTCATCGGCGACGAGGCCGCCGTCAAATGGCAGCTTCATCTCGACGTCGGCAAGGATCTCGAGATAGAGGACGGCCGCGGCCGCAACGTCCGGCTGCGCTTCGTCGCGCTGCTGCAAGGTAGTGCGCTGCAAGATGAGCTCATCGTCGCGGAGTCCAACTTCCGCCGGCTCTTTCCGACCCTTGACGGGCACGCCTTCTTTCTGATCTCAACACCGAAGGGCAGCAGCGACGATGTTTCGGGAACGCTCGAGCGCGAACTGTCGCGTTTCGGCTTCGACGCCCGCCGCACGGCCGATCGGCTGGACGAGTACCTCGCGGTTCAGAACACCTACCTTTCGACCTTTCAGACGCTGGGCGGGCTGGGCCTGGTGCTTGGCGCGATCGGCCTGGCGGCGGTCCTGCTGCGCAATGTCTGGGAGCGGCGCAGCGAACTGGCTTTGATGCGGGCGGTCGGTTTCTCGCGCGGCGGGCTGGGTTGGATGGTCCTGGCCGAGAACGTCCTGCTGGTCGGCGCGGGGCTGCTGGCCGGGCTGATCCCCGCCTTGGTTGCGGTCGCGCCGCACTTGGCGCAGCGCCCCGGGACACTGCCGTGGGCCACGCTCGCGCTGACGCTGCTCGGCGTCTTTGCGACGGGCATCGGCGGCGGCGCCGTGGCGCTGATCCCCGTGCTGCGCGCGCCGTTATTGAAAGCCCTGCGGGCCGAATGAGATGCTTGTCGAAACTTGTGACCGCCGGGCTCGACGCGCCGGGCTTTCCGTGAACAATACCGTTCGTTCGCCCGACTTCCGAGGAGATTATCGATGCGACTTCGCCAGGCGTGCATACCATTCGCAACACTCATCATCATCGCGACTCCCGCCTTCGCCGCCGACGACTGGCCCAACTGGCGCGGCCCGAACCACGACGGCATCAGCAGCGAGACCGGCCTGAGAACCCAGTGGACCACGCCGTTGAAACTGGTTTGGGAACGCCAGCTCGGCGCGGCCTTCAGCTCGTTCGCCTGCGTCGACGGGAAGGTCTACACCTGCGGCACCGCCGACGGGCAGCAGGTGTTGTACTGCCTCAACGCGGACACCGGCGACGTCGTCTGGCAGCACCCGTTTGAGAAAGCCTACCGCGAGCGCCTGGGCGGCGACGGCTCGCGCGCCACGCCCAGCGTCAGTGACGGCCGGGTTTACATCTTCGGAGCCCTCGGCGGGCTCGTCTGCGTCGATGCCAACGACGGGCACGAGATCTGGTCCAAGCGGTACGGCAAGGTGCCGCAATGGGGTTACAGCGGCTCGGTGCTGATCGAAGGCGATCTCGCGATCGTCTCGCCGGGCGGCAGCCACGGCGGGCTGGTCGCGCTCGACAAAGCGACCGGAAAACAGGTGTGGAAGTCCGGCAACGACATCGCCGGCTACGCGACTCCGTACCCCTTCACGTTCAACGACAAGCGCTACATCGTCGGCTTCATGGGCAAGTCGGCGATGATCGCCGAGGCCGAGACCGGCCGGCTCGTCTGGCGCTTGCCGTGGAAGACCGATTGGAACGTCAACGCCTCGTCGCCGATCTTTCATGACGGCTACCTGTTCCTCAGTTCCGGCTACAAGCACGGGTGCATCCTCCTTCGCCTCACCGCCGACGGCGAGAAACTCAGCGCGAAGAAAATCTGGGGCGATCGCACCTTTCGCCAGAAGTTCCAATCGTGCGTCTTGTACGAAGGCCAGCTCTACAGCAGTGACGAGCGCAGTCTGAAGTGCGTCGATTTCGAGACCGGCGACCTGAAGTGGGAAGTGCCGAAGCTGAAGCACGGCACCGTGCTCATCGCCGATGGGCACCTGTTCGTATTGACGGAAAAGGGCAAGCTGCTGATCGCACGGGCCACGCCCCGGAGTTTCGAGACGCTGACCGAAGCGGGGATCC
>JACZRH010000248.1 GCA_022574815.1 Planctomycetota bacterium
GACGGCGCGGAGTTCGACCCCTTCGGCACCTCCGTCGCGATCAGCGGCGCCACCGCGATCGTTGGGGTTCCCTTTGACGACGACAACGGCTTCATCGCCGGTTCCGCCTACCTGTTTGACACCACCACGGGCCGGCAGATCGCCAAACTCCTGCCGGACGACGGCGCGGCGTTCGACAACTTCGGCATCTCCGTTGGGATCAGCGGCGCTACCGCGATCGTTGGGGCTTACCACACCGACGACAACGGCACTTGGTCCGGTTCCGCCTACCTGTTCACCGCCGCCTCGGGCCGGCAGATCGCCAAGCTCCTGCCCAACGACGGCGCGGAGTTCGACACCTTCGGCATCTCCGTCGCGATCAGCGGCGCCACCGCCATCGTTGGGGCACCCTGGAACAACGACAACGGAGACCTCTCCGGGTCGGCGTATCTGTTCGACGCCGCAGGCGCATCCAGCCCGGGCGACCTGAATTGCGACGGTCGGCTCGACGGGGGCGACATTGACCCATTCTTCCTCGCGCTCGGCGACCCGGCGGCGTACCTGCTGCAATTCCCCAACTGCGATGTGCTCAATGGCGACATGAACGGCGACGGGCGCCTCGACGGCGGCGACATCGACCCGTTCTTCGAATGCCTCGGCGGCGGGCAGTGCCCGTAGCATGCGAAGGTTGCGTCGCGCCGATCCAGAAGCCGCCCGGTTTCAGCGGCGACAGGCCAAAGGCAAGAGAGAATCTGCTTACAGTTTGAGCCGTACGGCGTTACAATAGTGAGCCTTGGATATCGAATGGGTCCGGGATCTCGTCCCCAAAGGTTCGAGCCGTTCGGCCGATCAGCGGAGGCGATGGAATACAGTCTCAACAGGCGACGGAGAGCGCCCTGAAGAGCCATCGGCGCCGGGCAAGGCGCGTGGAGATCATAAAGGGGACAAAAATGCGACGTTTCACGCCACTTCTTGTCACGGCAGCAATTGTCCTAAGCACCGGAGCGGCCTACGCCGATCTCGGCGATCAGCTCTTCAAGCTCCTGCCCAACGATGGCGCGGCGCAAGACTGGTTCGGCTTCTCCGTCGCGATCAGCGGCACCATGGTCATCGTCAGTGCACCCGCTGACGACGACAACGGCCCCGACTCCGGCTCCGCCTACCTGTTCACCACCGCCTCGGGCCGGCAGATCGCCAAGCTCCTGCCCAACGACGGCGCGGCGGGCGATTTATTCGGCTTTTCCGCCGCGATCAGCGGTTCCACCGCCATCGTCGGGGCTTTTGAGGACGACGACAACGGCAGAAGTTCCGGCTCGGCGTATCTGTTCGACGCCGGCGCGGCACCCCGAGGCGACATGAACTGCGACGGACGGTTGGACGGGGCCGACATCGACCCGTTCTTCCTCGCGCTCGGCGACCCGGCGGCGTACCTGCTGCAATTCCCCAAGTGCGACCCGCTCAACGGCGACATGAACGGCGACGGCCGGCTCGACGGCGGCGACATCGACCCGTTCTTCGCCTGCCTCGGTGGCGGGCAGTGCCCGTAGAGATTTTGAGCCGGGGTTCCGGGGTCTGGGTTGAGTGCTAACATCGTCATTGCGAGCGTTGCGAGGAATCTTGTATCGAAGGAGAATCGAATGTTCCCAATTCCACGCAGAGGACATTTATTCGCGGCCACGCTCGTTGTGGTCGGGAGTTGTGTCGCGTCCGCCCGCGCTCAATGTGAGCCGGTTGAGACGGCCAAGATTTTCCCCGCCGACGCCATGCGGCGGGCCGGCTTTGGCCGCGGCGTCGCGATCGACGGAGATTTGGCCGTGGTGGGCGCCTGGAACGACGGAAATACGAGTCCGAAGGGTGGGATTTTCACCGACGGGCCCGGCGCGGCATACATCTACCGGCGGACGAGTCCCAATGTCTGGGTGGAAGTAGCCAAGCTCAAGGTGGCTCATGAGGCGGCGCGGGCGTTTGGCGACTGGCTCGGATACTCCGTTGCCATTTCCGGCGATGTGGTCGTCCTCGGCGCCATCCATGTGAATACCCCGTTTTACAACACCGGGGCGGCGTATGTGTTTCGCTTCGACGGGCGGGAGTGGGTGCAAGAGGCGAAGCTCATGGCCTCCGACCGCTGGCCTAACGACCGGTTTGGCTATTCGGTTGGCATCTCGGGCGACGTGGTGGTGGTCGGCGCGCCGCAGAACGACCTCACCGCGGTTGGGAAGGCGTACGTGTTCCGCCGCTCCGGCGGCGAGTGGCTCGAACAGGCGCGGCTGATCCCGCCCGATCTCGTGGAGAACGATGAACTCGGCTCGGCGGTGGCGGTCAGCGGTGACGTGGCGATCATCGGCGCATGGAACCACGGAAACAGGGGTTCGGTCCCCGACGGCACCGGGGCGGCGTACGTCTATCGTTTCGACTCGCAGACCGGAAGCTGGGATCTGGAACAGAAGCTCGTGTCGACCGAAACGTTCCCCGGCGACCGCGACCGTTTCGGTTTCAGTGTTACCTTGCAGGGCGATGTCGCACTGATCGGAACGAGTCCCGCCCGTCTGAACGGGAGCCTAGGGCACTCCGGATGCTACGTTTTCAGGTTTGACCAGAATTCCTGGATCGCCGATCCGAAAATCGTACCGCCGAAGACCTTTCATGTTGTAAGCTTCGGCGGAGCCGTCGCGCTGCGGGGCAACGCGCTCTTGATCGGGGCCCCGTTCGACTGGCCGTCCGGCAAACGATGTCCGTTTCCCCAGAATTGCCATACTGGCTCGGCGTTTCTCTATCGCGATTCCGCGGCGGGCTGGGAGTTCGCGGCCAAGCTGGTCGCCTCGGACAACACGCAGGCCGACCAATTCGGCGAGTACCTAGCGCTCGGCGACGGCTTCGCCTTTATCGGCGCACGCCGGGTCAACGTGGTCGGTATAGATTCCGGTGCCGCCTACATATACGATCTGTCGTCGTGCCTGCCCAGCCCCGGCGACCTGAACTGCGACGGCCGGCTGGACGGGGCCGACATCGACCCGTTCTTTCTCGCGCTCGGCGACCCGGCGGCCTACCTGCTGCAATTCCCGACCTGCGACCCGCTCAACGGCGACATGAACGGCGACGGCCGCCTCGACGGCGGTGACATCGACCCCTTTTTCGCCTGCCTCGGCGGCGGGCAGTGCCCGTAGCATGTGAAGGTCACGGTCGCGTCGATCCAGGACACGCCCGGTTTCAGACGCAATCGATCACAGGCCGGGCACGACGCTGCGCGTGAAGGGTGAACGTCCCGAAGCAAGCGGCGGACTTCGCCGGCTTGCGAGCAGCGACTTAGCTCGAAATTTCCAAATAAAACGCCGACGTCGACGGTTTCCCCCATTGGGAGTGTGTCCACCGCTCACCGCCGGCTGGGAGCTCACGACCGCCGTAGCCGTCGGCGAGACGGGCCAGATCGTCGGCGGCGGACGCCGCTTCGGCCGAATCGGCCACGGATTCCTGCTCACGCCGATCATTCTCGGCGACCTCAACGGCGACGGCTGCGTCGACCTGGCCGACCTCG
Source organism: Planctomycetota bacterium (assembly GCA_022574815.1). Classification (GTDB taxonomy): domain Bacteria; phylum Planctomycetota; class Phycisphaerae; order UBA1845; family Fen-1342; genus JACZRH01. The sequence continues at coordinate 3,512 of JACZRH010000248.1, forward strand.
GCACGCTGCTGGCCGACTTCGGCTGCACGCCGCCGGCAAGTTGCCCCGGCGACGTGGACGGCGACGGCGACACCGACTTGGCCGACCTGGGCATTCTCCTGTCCAACTTCGGCCTCGGCTGCCCGTAGCCCGTCACGCCGCAGTACCCAAAGCGCGTATGCGGCTGACAGAGACGGCGATGGTGCCGTCGACTTGGCCGACCTGGGCATCTTGCTAGCCGACTTCGGCTGCGTGGCACCCGGCCCCTGCGTCGGCGACCTCGACGGCGACGGCGACGGCGACACGGACCTGGCCGACCTCGGCATCCTGCTGGCCGACTTCGGCTGCGGGTCGCCATAGATCGCCGGTTCCGGAGCCGGCTTCAAAAAAAAGTGGAAAAGGTTGTGCGCAGCGTCACGGATCCGGTCTAATCGGATGTGACAGTCAGGCCCGCCGTAAGAGTTGCGGCAGCGGGGCGCGCGTCAATTCAACAGGAGCGTCGACTCATGGGTTCCCCAAGCCTGGCCAGACGACTGCTGATCGCGGCGGCGCTCGCCGCCGGCGCGAGCGTCAGCAACGCCGACTGGATCCTGTGGACCGAATTCAACGCACGAACCGTAAAACAAGCGGATTTGAACACGTTCGTCGTGCAGACTTTGATCGCCCGGACAGCGGGCCCGCCGGTGCGCATCGCCATTGACCCACTCGGCGGCAAAATGTACTGGACCACGGCCGGGGTCGGACCAAATCTGCTCCAGCGTGCGAATTTGGACGGGACGGGTATCGAGACGATCATTACGGCCGTGTTCCCCGTCCTGGGCGTCGCCATCGACGCCCAAGCCGGGCATGTTTATTGGAACGAGACCAACTCGATTCGCAGAGCGAATCTGGACGGCACGAACGTGCGGATCCTCGGCACCGGCGGGTTGATCCAGGACATGACCCTCGATCTGGTCAACCAGAAACTGTACCTGACCCGTTGGGTCGGCGGATCGGGGCGGGTCGAGCGCTCCAACCTGGATGGGACCGCCCGTGAAACCCTCGTATCCGGAATCGGAAACGGCAGCTTAAGCGGACCGGTCGGCATCGGCGTCGACGCCGCAGGAGGGAAAGTCTACTGGGGATACTTCGATTTTCTCTCCGGACAGGGTAAGGTGCAACGCGCCAATCTGGACGGGACGAATATCGAGAACGTGGTGCCACTCACCAGCGACGGCGTCGACGCGCTGATTCTGGACCTGCCGAACCACAAGATCTATTGGACGATTCTCGACTTCAACGTCAAGTTCGGCGCGATTCAACGTGCGGACCTCGACGGCTCGAACATCGAACAGCTTCCTCTCACCGGAATCTTCCCCGGCGGTATCGCAATTCTGCGTGTACCCTGTCCCGGCGACATGAATTGCGACGGCCGGCTCGACGGGGCCGACATCGACCCGTTCTTTCTCGCGCTCGGCGATCCGGCGGCGTACCTGCTGCAATTCCCGACCTGCGACCCGCTCAACGGTGACATGAACGGTGACGGCCGCCTCGACGGCGGTGACATCGACCCGTTCTTCGCCTGCCTCGGCGGCGGACAGTGCCCGTAACATCGTGTAGGTCAAGTCGCGCGGGTACCGGTGCCTGGGCGAAGCCTTGTCATTCCGAGCCCGGCGAGGAATCTTGCTAAATCGACGCCAAGCTCGGTCGCTCCGCTCAGCATGACGTTCGACGTTGCGCGCCTCGCGGTGGTTGTTGATCGCGGAAAGACCTCGCATCAGTCGGTAATCCGCTTGGCCGCGGCGCGCTCAACTGATTCCGACCAACTGCTATCGGACTAGAGTAGGTACGGCCAAGCCGTAGCGTTTGGGCTCTGTCCCGAACGTAGCTTGCCGCGCAAGCCTTCGGCCGAGACAGAGCTCGGCCGTTACGAACAACTTCACTACACTCCAATAGATCACCAATCGTTGCTTTTCGCCTTGCCGCACGCCTAAACTCAAGTGCAGCGGGGGGCGCCGCGCGTTGGGAAAGAAGCAATTCCTCCGGAGGATCAACTCATGGGCCTGCGCAGATGGGTTTATCGGCTCACGTTGTACACCCAAGCCTGGCTGGCGTCGGCCGCGCTGGCCGGTGGGGTCGCGAACTACGTCCCGATACCCGGCGCGCGCGAGTTTTCCGGAGAAATGATCGCACGGCCCGTGCAGGAGACTGGGCCGAACGTCAACGAACTCGAGGCCGGCCGGGCCGCGGCCGTACAGACACTGCTCGGCGGCTACGTCGTGCGCGAATACGTGTGGCAGACCGACGAGTACATCTTCGAGGTGCCCGCGGGAAGAACCGAGAACGAGGTCGCCGCCGAGTTGCTCGCGACTGGAGATTTCGAGTACGTCGAACCCAACTGGATCCTCTACCCCCTCGATTGTCCGAACGACCCGCGTCTGACATCGCAATGGCAGCACAACGCCGACCGGATGCAATCCTGCGACGGATGGGACATTCACACCGGTCTGCCGACGACCGTGGTCGCCATTTGCGACACCGGCGTGCGCGGCACGCACGAAGACCTCCAACTACACCCCGTCGAGGGATACAACGCGGTCGATCGCTTGTGGGAATCGCAAGGCGGACGGATCAACGACCTGCACGGACACGGCACCGCGACCACCGGTTGCGCCGTGGCCAACGGGGACAACGGCATCGGCGTCAGCGGCGTCGGATGGAACCTCGCACACCGAATGATGCGCGTCTCCAACCAGAGCAACGGAGCCTCGTCTTTAACCGTCCTACAACACGCGGCCCGAACCGCGATCGAGACCGGCGACCGCGTCGCCAGCGTGAGCTACAGCGGCGTCGACTCCTCCTCCAATCTCACTACCGCGACCTACATCAAGTCGATCGGCGGACTGTTGGTCTGGGCGGCCGGCAACGAGGGCCGCGAGCTGACACTCAGCGACCGAGATGCCGACGACATCATCGTCGTCGGCGCGACGGAACGCGGCGAGGCGCTGGCCGGCTTCTCCAACTTCGGTCGCATGGTCGATCTGGTCGCGCCAGGCGTCGACGTCTACACCACCAACGCCGCTAGCGACAGCAGCTACGGCGGCGCGACGGGCACGAGTTTCGCCTGCCCGTTGACCGCGGGACTGGCGGGACTCATTTACTCGGCGAGTCCAGCGCTGACGCCGGACGAGGTAGAGGCGCTTCTCAAGGCCGGTGTGGACGACCTGGGGGTGGCGGGCGCGGACGACACCTTCGGGCACGGGCGGATCAACGTGTTCGGCTCGCTGTCCCGCGCGCCGGTCGCGATCGCATTTGTGTATCCCAATGGCCTGCCGGACTCAGTGGACCCGGCCGGCGGAACGACGCTGCGCGTCGAGGTTTACGCGCGAGACCTCGACCCGGTTCCGGACACGGGCCTGCTGCACTACAACGACGGCAGCGGCTGGGTCGCGCTGCCCATGCGATCCATCAGCTCAAACGTTTACGACGCCGTGTTTGAAACGACGGCATGCGGCTCGGACGTCGCGTACTACGTCAGTGCCGAGGCCACGGACGGGCGAACCTACAGCGACCCGGGTGACGCCCCGACCAGTGCCTTCACGGCCCGCTCCGTCGCCGGAATCGTCACGCTCGCCGAGTTCGATTTTGAAAACGCCCCCGGCTGGTTCGCGGAGAGCCTCGGCGCCATCAGCGGCGACTGGCAGCGCGGCGTGCCGGTCAACGACCCGAACTGGGCCTACGACCCGGCCGCCGACTCGGACGGCAGCGGGCAATGCTGGCTGACACAAAACGTGCTGGGCAACAGTGACGTGGACGACGGCGCCGTCCGGGTAACCTCCTCCTCATTCGACCTGTCCGGCGGCAACGTGACCATCCGCTACGACTACTACCTCTTCCTCACCAACACGACCGGCGGGGTCGA
>JACZRH010000249.1 GCA_022574815.1 Planctomycetota bacterium
GGCGGGCATCGGCGCCTTGCAGGACGTAGCCGCAGCGCTCGGTGATGAGCAGCGCCTCGGCGGCCAGCCGCCGGGCCTCGTTGGGCGCAGCGGTGGCGGCGCGCAGCCGGGCCAGGCCGATGAGGATGTCGGCCTCCATCTCCACCAGGTTGACGCGGCGGCAGCGCTGAAGCGCCTCATGCAGGTGGCTTTCGGCTTCGTCGGGCTGGCCGGCAACGCGGTGCGCCGCGCCCAGCAGCCAGTGAGCGACGATATAATCGCGTTCGTATGGATAGATGGTGCGGGACGTCTCATCCGCGAGTTCCAACGCACGGCGAGCCGATTCAAGCGCGGACTGCGGAGCGCTAGATGTGGAATCAGGACTCGAGCGCAGCACAAAGAGTGCGAGCTCGGCACGCCAGGATCTACAGACTGACACGAAATTTGTGCCTCCGGGGCCAATCTCGTCGAACACGGGCGCTGAGAGCGTGATTTCCGCCTCCGAATCGGCATACGCGCCACGGTAGGCCAGGAGCCGGCCCAATTGCAGGTGGCCAACTGCCTCTTCGAACTCTCTTTTGATCTCCCGGCACAGGATGATGCCGCGGCGTAGGTTGGCCTCGCAGGCGCACAGCGCTCCGATGTGAAGCTGCGCCATGTAAGCCACGTTCCCCAAGGCTACGGCGACGTTGCGCTTGTTGCCCAGCTTCTCGGCGAGGTCGATTGCCTGCTCAAACACCGGCACGGCGCGGCGGGGCTGGCCGCTGAGGCTGTAGGAGTTCGCCAGTGCGTTCAGTGTCCAACCATGCGCGCCTTCGTCATGAAGGCGTGGTGGTCGGTCTTCGCCGTCGGGGAAAAGCGCCCGTAGCAGGTCAATCTGCAATTGGTAGGCACCGAGTTGGAAATAGGTGGTTTCATCGAGCCGGTCACGAAACAGTATCTGCGCCTCGTCGAACTGTCCCGAGCGGACGGTGTGGTGATAGAGTTCAATCACCGGAGCCAGATCTTCCAGCCGCGTCACGTCGTGCGGCGGGGGCACGGCGGCGAAGTAATCGCGCAGTTGGTTGTGTGCGGTGGTGCGATCGGGCGCGGCAAGGCGGTCGTAGGCGTAGCTGCGCACGATGGGGTGCTGGTCGAAGCGGCCCTCCCTGGTGTCGTGATGCAGCAGCCCGCGCGCAATCAGATCGCGCAGGTCGGCGTCGAGCTTTGCGATGGATTGCCCGGCCGTTTCCGCCAGGGCCTTAAGGGCTTCGTACTTCACGGGGCCGCGGAAGCAGGCAATGTTGCCGAGCAATGCTTGCCGCTCGGGCGTGAGGCTGTCGTAGGCCACCTCCAGCACGTGATGCTTGCGCTGAAGCAGACCGCCGCTCACGTCCAGGCGTCTCGCGGCGGCGATGTCGCCGGGTTGCTGGAAATCGCCCACGATGAGGCCGGCCAGCAGGCACAGGCTGAGCGGATGATAGCCGTATGGTTCGCACGCCGTCTCGATCTCGGCGCGCGTGCCGCGGATGCCCTGAGCGCCGAAAAACGCCACGGCATCGGCGGGGTGCATCTGCTCAAGTGGCTCCTCGCGACAGCCTTGCAGGTATCCGCCGCCTTGGGCCTCCAGCACGCGCGGACGAAGCCGCGTAGTGAGCAGAACCTTGGACCGGAGGTTCGGCAGGGTGGCCATGTTCAGAAGGAAGGTCTCCGCTAGCGGTGAGATGCAATCGCAGTCGTTGGATTTCGACACGTCGTCGCCTTGATACGCGGCGTTCAATCCGGCGAAAGCGCGGAGCACGCGCTCGAAACCGTCCAGCACGAGGAGCGCGCCGGGTTGATGAGGCATTTGCAGGAGCGTCGTGAGGTCATCAGTCGATGGCTTCGTCACCTTGATCTTCCCGTCGCTGAGGTAATACAACGTCTTGGCGAGGAAGTTGTCGAAGCTGGCGTCGCCTTCGTAGAAGCTCCACCAGACGACGTGCGGCCAGGCGGCGGGGGCCACGTCGTGCAGAAGCCAGTGCCAGGCGAGCGCGCTTTTGCCGAAGCCGCCCAGGGCGCGTAGGACGAGCAGCGGGTGCGCGGCGTCGGTGTCCAGCCAGTCGGTCAGCATCTCGCGCTCGGCGACGCGCCCGGTGAAGTTGGGCGGCATGGGATAGGGATGAGGAAGGAACCAATCGTCGCGCTGCGGCTGCTTCGGCGGCTCCGGTTCCGGCGGCGCGCCCAGCGCGGTGAGAAGCTGGCGCCAGGCGAGGTCGAGGTCGGCGCCGTCGGTGAAGTCGATGTGGGTGAGCGCGGCGATACGGAGGGGTTTCTCGCAATCTTTCTTCAGCAGTGGGATGAGGCGGAGTTGCCGGTTCGCCGGATCGAGCGTCTGCGCCAAGATGTTCTCAATCGCACACCAATCGCTCACTACGTAATCCGGCGTGAGGATGAGAAGCGTCTTGCGACACTGCTCAACGCCGCGCTCGCACTCCTCGATGCTCGGCGCTCCCGGGGTGAAGCCGCCGTGGTCGATGAACGCTGTCAGCCCGGCCTGCTCGATGCGCTTCAGCAATTCGCCGCGCACCCACTTCTTGTCCTTGCTGCTGTAGGAAATGAAAACGTCGAAATCGAATTCGTCTTGGGGCTGCTTCATCGTCAACTCTTGGCCTGGTGCATGGCGATCAAGAGAGGGAAATCTCCTGGTGCGTGCGCGAATCCCTCGCTAGCGCTTCGGGCTCTGATTGTGCGGCGCTGCGGGGCGGCGTCGATGAGACGTGTCCGGCTTGAAGCGAACGCATCGAAGCGGAATTGGCGCATGAAAAACGGCCCCCTCAGGTATGGGTCTCGTCGGTGTGGGTAACTGGATTTCGCAGTGACTTGCACTGCTACACTCCCCATTCGATCGACAGCGAACTGGTGGTCTAATGCGTTTGGCTTCATTGTAACGGGGGGTCCGGCAGGTTGCATGCTCTGAACCAGCTTCAATCCGCGAACGCGGCCACGCCGGACGGCGAGCTGCAGCCCCCGCTCGCTGACGCTCGGGGTTCTGATTGTCGGCCCGCTTCCCAGCGGGAATCAGTCCGCTCGCACGACGGCCACTCCTGATTGAAGCCTCTTTTATCTTGTATTCACCGCTCCAGTCGATTAGAATTCCATGTGCGGGCCAAGCGCGACGCATCCGAACGCTCTCCGACGGCGTTCGGACTGGGATGGAGACTTTCAATGAAGCACTATGTAACGAAATCAGAACGGCTCTTCGTAGGACGTGTAATCATCGGAGTCGCAACCGCCGCGCTCTGCGCGTCGGCCCTGCTCGCCACCGATCGCGTCTACTGGACCGACCGGCAAACCGGCCGCATCGAACGGGCCGGGCTCGATGGGGCGGACCGCACCGTCCTGCTCCAAAAAGTCGTCCCCGCCGGCATCGCCGTGGACCGACTTGGCGCCCGGATCTACTGGACCGAGCAAGCCCCGGCCCGCATTCGCCGAGCCGGTCTCGACGGCGGCCAGATCGAGGACCTTGTCACGGTCGGCCTGGTCGAGCCCGACGACATCGAGCTGGACACGCTGCGCGGCAAGATGTACTGGAGCGAGCCGGCCGCCAACCGAATCAGCCGGGCGAACCTCGACGGATCCAACCCGGAGCTGCTGTACGTCTTTTCGGGGGGCGCACCGACCGGGCTGGCGATCGACGTGGCCGCCGGCATGTTGTACTGGACCGACGCGGCGTGCGGCTGCATCTTGCGCGGGCCGCTCGACGGCGGTTTGGCCGAGACGCTCGTCTCCGGGATGTTTCAGCCGTTCGACATCGAGCTCGACGTGGCCGGCGGTGAGATGTACTGGACGGAGCCGAACGCCGGAGTGCTCCGAAAGGCCAATCTCGACGGATCGCAGGTCGAGTTTGTTTTCGCGGCCAGCGCGATCGGTCCGGCGGGGCTGGGGCTCGACCTGCGGGAAGAGTTCATGTACTTCACCGACCCGCACACGCTGCGCGTGTCGCGGATCAGCTTCGACCTGTCGATATTCGAAACGGTGGCCGATAGCGGTTTGCGCGAGCCGTACCGGCTGGCACTCGAACTGACGCGCGGCGACCCGGGTGACATGAACTGCGACGGGGCGCTCAACGGGGCCGACATCGACCCGTTCTTCCTCGCGCTGGGGGACCCGTTGGGATACGTCGCCAGGTTTCCGCGCTGCGACATCGGCAATGCCGACGTCAACGGCGACCGGCGCGTCAACGGCGCGGATATCGACGTGTTCTTTGCGTGCCTCGCGGCCGGCGCGTGCCCTTAAGGTAGGAAGATCTACAGCGCCTCGGCGTATGCTGCTTCCTCTGGGTGTGCGGACCCCCGCCGCGATTTGTCGCTTCGTTTGGCCCCCATACGGTGCCAACGCGATCGTGACCGATGGGCGTTCAGCCGTCGGCTTCCAGGTCGAGCAGTCGCCGCTTCAGGTCCAGGCCGCCGCGGCCGGAGTAACCGCCGAGCGAGCCGTCGCTCTTGACCACGCGGTGGCAGGGGACGACGATCGGGCAGGGGTTGCGGCCCATCGCGCTGCCGACCGCGCGGGCGGCGCCGGGGCGGCCGATGCGTTCGGCGAGCGACTTGTATGAGCGGGTCTGGCCGTAGGGGACCCGTTGGCACGCCGTCCAGACGTCGATGTCAAACTCGCGGTGATCGGTCAAGTCAAAGCGCACGTCGAAATCAACGCGTCGGCCCCCGAGATAGCGGCGAACCGCGACAGCCAAGTCGGGCAGCAGACGGCGGTCTTCGACGGCGTAGGCGAACTCGCCGGCGATCTCGCTGCGGATCATGGCCTCGCGCGGCGCAAGTTGAATGACGCGCCGGAGCCCCTGAGGCGTTGCGACCAAGCCGATGAATCCGTCCTTCGTCTTGACGATGCGATAGCGCGTGTTCGACATGGTTGCCTCCATTCTGCTCGGCTGACCGAGTGGAATTCTAACGCGCATGATTTGCAACGTACGCCCTCCCGTAAGATGAATCGCACCGGCGAGACGCCGATGCTCCCCGTGTCGATGCTGTTTCTTGAGGAGGCTCGCTGCGAGGGGCTCGATTCGCGCTATAATAGCACGGCGACGGCGGAGCGGCGGGATGGGCGATGCGCGCCGCCGCCGCGCAGGTGACGCCATGCCCGACTGGCTCGATTTTCAAGACCCGCTGGTGAGAAAGATCGTCTACGCCGCGATCGGGCTGCTGGTTCTGACGATCGTGCTCTCGATGTGGAATCGGTTTCGCGAGGCCCGCTACTACGCCCGTCGCCGGAAGGAGCTTCGCAAGACGCAGAGCGCAGTCGAGCTGCGACAGCGAGAGGCCGAGCGCCTGGGGGTGCGGATCATCGCGACCAGTTCCACGAACGACGTCGCGGGGTTTGAGATCGTTCGCCAGATCGAAGCGGTGTTCACCGAGGGGCACCCGTCGCCGGCCAAGGCGGTCGAGATGCTCAAGGCGCTGGCGGCACAAAAAGGAGCCAACGCGATCATCAATCTGGCGGGCGAACGGCCGCCGGGCAGCAAGTGCGTCGCGCGCGGCGACGCCGTCATCGTACGGTCGCTTCAGCGCCGCTCGCGCGCGGAGCAAGCCGGCCCGACGCCGACCGATTCGGCGGAATAACCCACGCTGGGCAAATCACCCGCATCGGGACGCAAATCGAACACGCGCGACGGGGCGGGCCGGCGCAAAAAACATGGAACACTTTGTAAGCAAATCGCCCGGCGCGCGTCTATTCTCGAAAACCATGGCCGATAGCAATGCGAACCCGATCGCCGTCCGGCCTCGGCCGGCGGCCCTCGAGGATGGAGTTCTGCCGGCGCGGCGCGAATGCGTGGATCAGGCGGCCTTCGCGCGGCTGGTGGCGGACCACCAGGCTCGTGTCGCGGGCTTGGCGCACCGCCTGCTCGGCTGGCAGGGGGATGTCGAGGATATCGTGCAGGACGTTTTCCTCGCGGCTTTCAAACACCTGGACTCGTTTCGCGGAGAGGCGTCCGTGGCAACCTGGCTCATGAGAATCACAGTGAACCAGTGTCGGACCCGCCGCCGGCGGCACGCGCTTCGGCTGCGAACCGCGCGGCACGCTCATGCGACGGGGGAGTGTGAAAGTGCCTCGCCGGACCGGGACCGAATGAGCGCGGAATCGTCCGAGCGGGTCCGCGAGGCCGTCCGCGCGTTGCCGCGGCGCTACCGCGAGGTGATCGTCCTGCGCTACTTACAGGAGATGCCGATCGCGGAAGTGGCGGCGGTCGTGGGGCGCTCGCGGAGCGCGGTCGAAGTTCGGCTGAGCCGGGCGCGAGATCGGCTGCGGAAGCGCATCGGGCCGTTGCTGGAGGAGAACTTTCGTGGATCGTGACCCGTTGATCGATCTCTTGCGCGCCGCCGACGTGACGTCCGGGGTCACCGTCACCCGGTGGCTCCACTTTGACGACATCCGCGCCGAGCCAGGCAAGCGACTGGGTACAGGCTGGGCCCGCTTCCCACTGGGTCATGTCGAGTACTCGCATTCCGTCCAAAGCCGCCATGGGTCACCTCTCGAGTGGCTGTTTCGTGCGCAACCTGCCAGGCGGGGGAATGCTAGTCCACGTAGAACAAGAACTCGTTGCTGAGCAGCCCATGCCGCGTTTGCAGCTGCACCAGGTACATCCCGGCTTGCGGCGGCGGCTCCACGAGGTGCACCTCCAGCGCCTCGTCGGTGCAGTTGGGGAGCTTCCCACCACGGGCGCAGGTGACGCTGCCACGCACCCGACGACCATCGACGAAGAGCTTGGCGCCCTTTTCCAAGTGGCGGCCGAAGATCCGCATGGGGTTGTCTTCGGGCAGGCGCGGGAACGTCTGGATTCCCGAGTTGACGATGGGATCTCGAGCCGCCCAGATCGCCGGCTGCGGGTGGCTGGGGTCGACGGAGCGGCCGAGGTAGCCCGTCAGTGTGACGATCAACTCGCCCGCGACGGCACCTTCCAGCAGCCGGTCGCGGCTCCACAGCCCGGAGCCGTCACTCGCACGGTAGAGCCCCTTGTTCTTGCCACCGGTCTTGAACGTGAAGGTAACCGGGACGGGCTCGGCGTCGGCCAGCCGCACACCCTCTCCTTGTAGCACGATCGTTCTGTCAAGGGCCGCCCTTTCGATCGCGGCAAGCAGCGTCTCGGTCACCTCACGGTCGGCGGAGTCGGTGTTCAAGGTCACCTGTCTGCCGAGAGCGCCGGCGTGGCCCATGCTGCCCTCCAGGAACATCTGCCAAGGGCCCATCGGGCCGAAGCCGGTTCTCGAACGGTTGCTCTCCGGGTTCTCCTCGGTGCCGACGGTCAGGGCCCACATCGACAGCTCGTCGAAGCCCTTCGACCAGTCGAACGGCACCTCGTTGCTGGAAGAGTTCGCAGAGGCGCTAACGGACGGCTCCGAGCCGGGCCTTGAGCTTGTTGTGGCCGAGG
>JACZRH010000013.1 GCA_022574815.1 Planctomycetota bacterium
GTTCGGAATCATGGAATTCAATTGTTGTGAACGTCGCGTCCCCCAAGCCCACGGGCTGCGCCCCGTGGGACCGGGCTGCGCCCCGTGGGACCGAAGCCCGGCCCCCCCCAACCCGAGAGATGCCGTCAGTCGACCGGATTTGCATTTTCCGGCGGATCATCGTCAGTCACACGGTCCCAGGGGGTCTTCTCCTCGTCCTTTTCGTTCAGCAGCATCTGCTGGGTGTTAATCTCGCGGATGCGGTAGATGCGGCGGTCGCCGTAGATCGAAGTGACGGCGTTGACACCACCTTCCGGGGTGCCGCCGATGGTCTTGAAGACCAACTCGTCACCTTCAATCGTCCAGGTAATATCGAAATGGAGTTTCTCGCCGAACCAAAATGCCGCGATGCCGTCGAGCTTGACGTCAATTGTTGCTGTCCCGTCTTCTTTCACCCTCAGCACGCGGTGCCCGGAACTGTACTGCTTCCACGTTCCGAGAATCGCCTGCTTGAATTCGTCTGCTTGCATCTCTTGTGTCGACGGTGAGCCGGTCTTGTTTACCAAGTCTGCTGAAACAGCAGCTTCCGGCGCGGCGCGGCGCGGTTCTCCATTGGTGGCGGTTGAGTCAGATGTTTCATTGCCCGATTGGTGTTGGGCGGTCGAAGACGCAATAGAGCCGCTTGCTCGGCCAGTCGCTCAAGTTCGATCCGCACGTCTCGCCGCTCCGTTTGGCGCTCGGCCAGCCGCTCATTGAGATCTTCGAGGTCGCCGCGACGTTCGATGGCCTCGGCTAGCCTTTTGCAGGCCCGATCCAGTTCCTTTTCGCGCTCCCGGAGCAGCTTCATGCGGGCCTCGGATTCGGGCGTACCTCGCTTGACAAATTCAACGACTTTCTCACAAAGCGCTTCGAAGCAGCCGATCTGCGCGGTCAGCGTGTCAACGACGCTTTCGGCGATCCTCCGATGCACGGTAGGCTTCTGCGCGATGCAACGGTTCCAGCAAATACCGTTCATCGAATCTTTGCTTCCCGGGTGCCGCTTGGAATTTGCGCACCGGTACCCTCCGTCGTCGCGATACATCGTTCCATCGCACAAATCGCAGACAAAAAGCAGTGAAAGCGGGCCGCGTCTATCGCGCGGCACGCCATGCAACGGATGATCATCTCCAGACTGCTTCTGGCGCTTGTTCTCGTCCATACGGCGGTTTGCGGCGTACCACAGGTATTGGGGTACGTGGGCAAGATGCGGCATTTCTCGATACAGAACTTTTTCTGGTGCATTGGGCACCTGCACGCTCTTGCCGAGGCTGAATTTTCGGACGCTGCGCCGACGGCGCCAGGCTTCTACTCCGTAGAAAACCGGGTTTCTGATGAGCGTAATTACCTGCCAGTACGACCACTCCGCCGAGCGGGAACGAGAACTTTGCGGCAAACCCGACTCCGTCAGAAACTGGGCGACTCGCCAGGAGGGCATACCGCTCTCAACCATCTCAAACGCCCGAAGAATCGTCGGCGTCCAGCGGTCATCCCGCTTGTCGCGGAACGGGCCCTTAGCCGGCTCGCGGTCGGTCGCGGGTTTGGTTGGAATACGACGATATCCGGGATATTCAGGCCCGACGGCGTAACCGTCTCGCCAAAGCGCTTCCATCGTCCGTTCGATTCGATGCCGAGTTTCGCGGTTGTCGGCTTCTGCCTTGAAACCCGCGAAGAACCCTCCGAGACGCCATCGTCCTTCTGGCTCAGCTGTGTCGATGTGTGACTCGATGGCGATCACACGAATACCCGCGTCGACGGCCGCCTCAAGGAGCTGCATTGCCCGCGTTGAATGCCTGTAGAGACGGGATAGCTCTTCGGCGACAATTAGATCGACGCTCTTCGTTTCGATCATCTCCCACACACGGTCGATGCCGGGTCGATGCGTGTGTTCCCCGGAGGTTGCGGCGTCGCTGGCGGCAGTGAATTCGACATCGCCCAAATTGAGCGACTCAACAAACCGCCGACACTTTGCAACTTGATCGTCGATGGATCGCGGGCTCTGCTCGTCTGTCGAATATCGGGCATAAATAACCGCTTTGAGGCGCCGGCCAGTATGTGGGGCAACGGCACAAATCGGAAGAGTGAAGAGCAGCTCGAAAGGCACGCGCGGCACCGGACTGTTCGTCCCCCTCGACACGGTCAACCGATGGCCCGAGAGTTCACGGATTGGCGCGGACGAAACGCCCCAAACCGACACCAAGATGACGACTGTAAGTACGGTCTTGACGACAAGGTGGCATTGCATGGATAATCTCCACAATCGTGGAGGCGTCCCAGCGGCGGGCTTTCGATTGGCACAGTGTGCCAATCAGGTTGACCATTCGTGAGAACCCGTGAGCGCAGCTGACCACAGATGAACAACCGCAAGATGCGATGCGAACTGGACTTGCGGCCTTAACTACCGTGACGTGCAGCACTTGGAGAGAGGGCCTAGTCGAATCCCGCCCTCTCCGTTTCATCCGAGAGGCACTTGCCTCCCAGGTTGACCTCCAAGCGCGCGCGTACGATCTCTTGTTCTCCTTTCGCGATTGGAAGCAGCAGCGAAGCGTTGACACATCTTCAAGTTTGGTCTAGAAAGATGGTTACGGTGAACGGGACACGGTCACAGGATGAGCGGCGAAGAATCGCCCTCCTTTTCGTTCTCCCCGGCATCGGAGCACCATAAGCGTTTGGTGCTTCAGGACTTGTTGATTCTTCCGGCCGCGGGGCGCGCTCCTGCGCGAATGCGGGCCGAAGTCCTCCGCAACCTGTCGGCCAAGCGGCGCGAAACGCGGGCGCGGCGCCCTCGGCGGACGCAGTCCGCCCGCTTCCCGCGGGTTGAGCCCCATGATCGTCCTGATCGACAACTACGACTCGTTTACGTACAACCTCGTTCAGCGGATCGGGGAGTTCGACCCGGACATCGACGTCCGCGTGGTCCGCAACGATCAGGTCTCCGTCGAGCAGATCGAGGCCGAAGGCCCAGACCATATCATCATCTCGCCCGGACCATGTACGCCGCGTGAAGGCGGGATCAGCGTCGAGGTCGCACGGCACTTTTCGGGAAAGATTCCGCTCTTGGGCGTGTGCCTGGGGCACCAGTGCATTGCATTCGGGGAAGGAGCCCGGATCGTACGCGCTTCGCGGCTGATGCACGGCAAGACGAGCCGCATCCGTCACGATGGGAAGGGCATCTTCGCGGGCCTGCCCAGTCTCTTCGAAGCGACGCGCTATCATTCCCTGATCATCGAGCCGGGCACGTTGCCGGATGCCTTCGAAATCAGCGCCACGAGCGCGGACGATCCAAACGAAATCATGGCGATCCGGCACCGATCGCTGCGGGTCGATGGGGTGCAGTTTCATCCCGAGAGCTTCCTGACGCCCGCAGGACACAAACTGCTTGCGAATTTCCTCGCAATCGATTAGGGATGGCCCCATGCGAAACCTCATGGCCCTCCTTCCGATCGGTTGCCTGTTCGCGGCGATGCTCACAGGCTGTGCGAACCGGCGCGAAGCCGTGACCGCCCAGCCGTCCGCCGCCGAGCTCCCCGACCTCTCGCAGGCCGATGAATACACACAGCAGGCGATGGTCAAGGTGCAAGGCCGCGATCGCCGACCGCGCTTCGAGCTCGTCGTTCTGCAGCCCGAGCCGAAATTGACCCCCGAGCAGCAGCGAATCGTAGGCCAAGTGCCGCAGAAGCCGGAGTTTCTCATGTTTCCCGCCGCCATCGGACCACGCGGGGACTTAGTGCGATTGCCGGTCCACCGCGGAAGACGGGCACGCTCGGCCGGCGTCGGCGGCGCCGTCATCGGCACGCACGCCCGCAAGGTCCCGACGATCGGTCGGGGACCCGCAGCCAGGATCACGAAGGGCTCCGCTCCCGTGCCCAGACGAACCCACGGCGTCCACAACATCGTTGTTCGCAACATCGGCGTCGGTCCCGATTCGGGCCACGTGGTCGGCGTGAATCCCGCCACCAAAGTCGCGGGGCGCCACGACCGCCGGCCGCGCTGATCGTCTCCCTCGCACACCCCACGGACCCAGTGCGCCCAACGCCTTTCCCACCAATAGGTCGGAGTCCCGACGATTCCGCAACCCCGCCCTTCGTTTCGTGTACAAAAAATGATCGACCGGGCGCGGGCTCGGCGGGAGCGAGCCTTTTGGGTAAAGTGGGCCATCGATGATTGTGGACGAACCGCCTGCCGGCCGGCCCGCGTCGCGCCGGCGGCCGACCGGGCGGCTACCGGGAAACGGTCGAGTGCAACCGCTGGACATTTCGAGCCAACTGTTGGAGCTGTTGCACGTCGCAGCCGAGCGGCACGCTTCGGACATCCACCTTGTGCCCGGCTATCCACCCACGCTGCGCGTTCACGGGCGGCTGGAGCCGCTCGGCGAAACCCCGCTGAGCGCCGACCGCCTCGAGCAAATGCTCTGGTCCATCCTGCCGGAGCGCTTGCAGCCGCAGGACCACGATCAGGTCAAGAGCTTCGACAGCGCCTTCTCAATCGAACATCACGGAACGCCGTGCCGCTTTCGAGCCAACGTCTATCTCGCCGAGGGCAACTGGTGCGCGTGCCTGCGGCACGTGCCGATCGAGATCCCGTCGTTTGAATGGCTGGGCTTTCCGCTCGAACTGGCGGAGCGGCTCGTTTCACGGGCCAACGGGCTCGTGATCATCACGGGCGTGACCGGCTCGGGCAAATCGGCCACACTGGCGGCGCTGATCAACTTCCTGCGAACCAAGGGATCGCACCACATTCTCACCGTCGAGGAGCCGATCGAATACGTCCATCAGCGCGGCGCCGGCGGAATCGTGACGCAGCGCGAGGTCGGACGCGATGTCCCGTCCTTCGCCGACGGCTTGAAGTACGGGCTGCGACAGGATCCCGACGTGATCCTGGTGGGCGAAATCCGCGACCGCGAGACCGCCCAGATGGCGCTCAGCGCCGCCGAAACGGGGCACCTGATCTTCACGACCATGCACACGCGCGACACCAAAGGCGCCCTGTCGCGGCTGGTCGATCTGTTCCCGCAGGAGGCCCAGGACGATCTTCGCAAGCAACTCTCCATGAGCCTGCGCGCCGTCGTCACGCAGCACCTGCTCCCGTCCGCGGTCGAAGGCGAAAAACGCACCCTCGCGCTCGAGGTGCTGCTCGTGACCCCGCAGGTCCAGGCCGCGATCCGGGCCGGCAAGATCGAGTCGCTCGAATCGAACATCCAGACCGGCAAGCGCGACGGCATGCTCACGTTCGACGACGATTTGCAACGCCTCGTCAAACTCAGAAAGATCACCCCGGAAACGGCCCGCCGCTTCGCGAAGGATCCCACTACCATCAAACTCCCGACCGGGGCGTGGTAGCGAACCGGCCGACTTGCACCCGCCGCGCGCGAACCTGCGGCAACGGCCGGCGCCGCGGCCGGTCCGGGCAATTCCACATGGATTCGATACACTGGGGGACGCAGGCACCGGGCACGAGGAGGAGTATCGATATGCACAGGCGCCGCGCGTTCGTCATCCTGATGTGGGGCGCGCCGTGGTTCGGCCCCGGTTTTGCGTTCGGCCAGCCGTCGGAAACCACCACACCGCGAAGCGATTCCTTCTGGAAGAATCCGCTCACGCCAAGCCGAGTGGAGCTTCCCACCCCGCGGGATGAGCTCGTGTGGCTCGACAGCACGTCAAGCGCCTTCGAGCAGGCCCGCGCCGAAGGCCGCCCCGTTTTCGTGACGCTCCGCTGCCTGCCGTGCGATCAGTGCGCGGAATTCGACAAGGACGTGCTCGAGGGCGGCCCGCTCCTCGGTCCGCTCTTGCGGCAGTTCGTGACCGTGCGTCTCACCAGCATGCGCAAGCTGGACCTGCGGCTGTTTCCCATCGCCGACTTTCAGGATCTGGACCTCTCCTGGTGGGGGTGGTTCTTCGATCCCGACGGCCGGCTCTACGGCGTGTACGGCGGACGCGACGAAGTGTCCGACACGACCCGCATCTCGGTCGCATCGCTCGCGAAAACGATGCGGCGCATCCTCGCGCATCATTACGACCCGCGCCGGGCGGCGTGGAACATCGACGGCGTGACTCCTCGTTTGACCGACAAGCCCACGACGCCTAGCGGTTTGCCCGGTTGGAGCTCCTGGGTTCGCCGTGGAGCGAACAAGGCCGCATCGAGCGAGTGCTTGCATTGCCATCAGGTCGCCGAGATTCTGCGGCAGCCGGCCATCGACGCCGGCACGTTCGACAAGCTGCGCGATTTCGATATGTGGCCGTTCCCCGAAAACGTCGGCCTTGTGCTCCAGCGCGACGATGGGTTACGGGTCGATTCAGTGACACCGGCCAGCCCCGCCGCGCGGGCCGGGCTGCTGCCCGGCGACGTGCTCGCAGCGGCCGAGGGGCGGCGTTTGTTCAGTCAGGCGGATTTCCGCGCCGCATTGCATCGGGGACCGCGCGGCTCGGGCAAGATGCACGTTCGCTGGCTTCGCGAAGGGAACGTCTTGTCCGCCGACCTCTCCGTAGCCAAAGGCTGGCGGGCGACCGTGCTCGACTGGCGCGCATCCGTCGCCGGGGCGGACGTCGGCGCACATCCCGGCTTCCCGTGGCCGCTGGCAGTCAAAGCGAACGTGCGCGAGCGCCTGGGGTTGCCAAAGGGATCGCTCGCCGTCCGGCCGTGGTTCGGCAAGAATTCGGCTGGACCTGCTTACCAAGCCGGCCTGCGTCCACATCACGTGATCACGAAGGTCAACGGCGACGGGCCGGACGTCGTCGGCCGGGCTTTCATGGTCTGGTTTCGTTTGCACCACGAGCCCGGTCAGAAGGTGGAGCTGACCGTTCGCGAGCGCGACGGGGCCGCGAGAACCATTCGATTTGAGCTTCCGAAGCGTGAGCGCTAGACGTTTGGGTCGATCCAGAGGATATCCATGTACGATTCTCATGTGCGACGCGGCGCGAGCATGCGCGGCGCCGTTGCCGGTGCGTTGACGATCATGGCTGTGATGCCCCAAACCAGCGCGACGGCCGAGAGCGATCCGCCGCCGCTGCTGCCGCGGGAAACCGTCGCGGCCATCGCAAACGAACTGTCGGGGACGAACGCCAAAGAGATCGTCCAAGAGCTTTCGCGGTTTCATCGTATGCGCGGCTCGCGCGGTTTTCGCTCCGCCGCCGAGGCCATGCGCGACCGGGCGATTCGCTACGGACTCGCTCAGGTGGAGATCATCGAGCTGCCGGCCGACGGCAAGATATTCTATGGCACGCAGCGCTCGCGACCCGCCTGGGACGCAGAGTTCGCCGAGCTATGGGAACTGCGGCAGACGGACGGCGAGTGGAAGCCCGCCGAGCGGATCGCTTCGTGGAACGCCCGGCCCGTCACGCTCGCCCAGGACAGCGCCAGCGGCCAGGCCCTGGCCGACCTGATCGACGTCGGCCAGGGCACGTCGGAGGCGGATTACGATGGCAAGGACGTGCGCGGCAAGCTCGTGCTCGCCGCCGCCCAGCCCGGGCCGGTCTCCGAGCTGGCGGTCGATCGTTTCGGTGCGGCGGGCATCGTTTCGTACGCCCAGAACCAACGCAGCGCGTGGTGGCGCGAAGACGAGACGCTCGTCCGCTGGGGGCACCTGAACACCTTCCCCGAGCCGAAAACCTTCGCGTTCATGGTGTCGCTCAAACAGGCGCGGACTTGGCAGGAGCGGCTGGCGCGCGGCGAGACGGTGCGGCTGAGTGCCGTCGTGCGAGCCGGGCAGCATCCCGGCAGCTACGACATCGCGACAGCGGTGCTGCCCGGGCGCGACGCGGCGCTCGCCGGCGAAGAGATCGTATTCTCCTGTCATCTCGACCACCTGCGGCCCGGTGCGAACGACAACGCCAGCGGGGCCGCGACGATTCTGGAGGTGGCGCGCACGCTCGCCAAACTCACCCGCGACGGGACGCTTCCGCGCCCTCGCCGATCCATTCGCTTCATCTGGCCCGCGGAGATCGAGGGCACGATCGCACTGCTCAACGCCCGGCCCGAATTCGCCCGGCGAGCCAAGGCCGTCATTCACATGGACATGGTCGGCGGCGACGCGGAGATCACGAAAGCGGTCTTTCACGTCACCCGCTCGCCGAAGAGCCTGCCGACGTTCGTCAACGATGTCGCCGAAGCGTTCGGGCGGTTTGTGAACGAGCAGTCGTACGAGTTCGCGGCTTCGGGACGGGCCGATTTTCCGCTGGTCGATCCGGAGGGTGGCAAGGAGGCGCTGCTGGCGCGAATGGCCGACTTTTCGCACGGTAGCGACCACGAAGTCTGGACCGAGGGCTCGTTCCGCGTGCCGGCGATTTACCTGAACGACTGGCCCGACCGGTACATCCACACGCACGCCGACCGCGTGGACAACATCGACCCGACCAAGCTGAAACGCGCCGCGTTCATCGGCGCCGCGAGTGCGTATTACCTCGCCAATCTTGACATCGAACAGGTGCCGGACCTGTGGAATGTCATTCGCGCGCATGCCCTCGAGCGCACCGCCGTCGCCGTGCGCCGCGCGGAGGCTCTCGCCAGCGAGGCCCCGACCGAGGCGGCCAACCTGCGCCGCTTTCACCTGGCTTACGAACGCCGAGTGGTCGAATCCATCACTCGGTTTGCCGCGCTGCCGCCGCAGGTGCGCGGCGAGGCGGCCGCGTTCTTCACCCAATTGCAAGGGCTCATCGCCCGCGACGCCGACGGGCTGAGCAACAGTGCGGACCATCCCGATGGGAATCGCGTCTATCAACGCCGGCCCGATCCAAAAGGCACGATGTCGGGCTTCGGCTACAGCTACTTCAATGATCATCTGAAACGGAACCAACTCGAACGGCCGAAGCTGCTGAGCCACGCCGGTCGCTGGGGCGGCGGGTCGGCGTATGCCTACGAAGCGCTGAACCTCGTCGACGGCCGCCGAACCGTGCAGGAGATCCGCGACGACTTGTCGGCCATCTACGGACCGGTGCCGTTGGACTTCGTCGCAGAACATCTTCGAGTCCTGGAGCGCATCGGCATCCTGGGCGTCGGGTCGGACGAGACGGCGTCGTCGGTTGAGCCGGCCGCCAACCAGGCGAATGCGGCCTCCGCGAATGCCGACCGAAAGCCGGAGCTGATGTCTCTGTTGGGGCGGCCGCTCTACGCTCATGCACCCGGCTCGAAGCCCAGGCTGGAAGCCCAGCTCGTCGAAGCGCGTGGTTTGCTCGCGTCCAATACGTCCGTGCAAAACCTCGTCTGGCTCGGACGCCGACACGGCTATCTGTGGCGGATGACTCAGGCGATCACGATGTACACTGCCGCGCTGCAAGCGCATCCGGACTACGCCCCGCTTTACCGGCATCGCGGGCACCGCTACATCAGCCTGCGCCAGTTCGACAAAGCGATTGCCGACCTGGAGCGGGCCGCCGAATTGATTCGCGGCAAGCCCGACGAGATCGAGCCGGACGGGATGCCGAACGAGCAGAACATCCCACTCACGACGACGGCGTTCAACGTGTGGTACCACCTGGGCCTGGCCCGCTTCTTGAAAGGCGATTTTGAAGGGGCGCTGCAGGCGTACGAAGAAAACATGAATCACTCGCGGCGTTTCGACGACAACCTGGTTTCGACGAGCTATTGGATGTACCTGACGCTCCGCCGCCTGGGCCGCGACCCGGCCGCGGCCAAGCTGCTCGAACCGATCAAGCCCGAAATGGACATCATCGAGAACCACGCCTATCACCGGCTGCTGCTTCTATTCAAAAACGAGCTGAAGCCGGAGCAGGTGCTCGACCCCGCCAGTGCCAGCCCCTTGGACTTCGCAACCAGCGGCTACGGCGTCGGCTGCTGGCACACTTTCCAAGGCCAGGCCGACCGTGCAAGACAGTTCTTCGAGAAAGTTGTCGCCACGGATTATTGGCCCGCGTTCGGCTTCATCGCGGCGGAGGTCGAGCTGGCCCGCCAACGGCAATGAACCGCAGAGACGCCAAGCCGCGGAGATTCGTTCGCACGTTGTGCCTCCATTGCGGCGGCGCGTTTGCGCAAGCATGGGCCCCCCACGCGTAACCGATACACGCTCCGGGGTCGGAAGAGAAAACGACCGGGACAAAGCCCGGCCGTTCCATTCGTTATTCGCTATTCCGAATTCGCAATTCGCCCCTATGCCGCCGCCATCTTCTCGGCCTTCTCGGCCGCCTCCTCGACCGCGCCGACGTACATGAACGCGCCTTCGGGCAGGTGGTCCCACTTGCCGTCGCACAGCTCTTTGAAGCTGCGGATCGTGTCTTCCTTCTTGGTGTAGTTGCCGGGTAAGCCGGTGAACTGCTCGGCGACGAAGAACGGCTGCGACAGGAAGCGCTCGATCTTGCGGGCCCGTGAGACGATCAGCTTGTCCTCCTCGCTCAATTCGTCCACGCCGAGGATCGCGATGATGTCCTGAAGATCCTTGTAGCGCTGGAGGATGGTCTGCACGCGGCGGGCGACCTCGTAGTGCTCCTCGCCGACGACGCCGGGGTCGAGCACCCGGCTGGACGAGGCGAGCGGGTCGATCGCGGGGTAGATGCCCTTCTCCGTAATCGAGCGTTCGAGCACGATGAAGGCGTCGAGGTGGGTGAACGTCGTCGCCGGCGCGGGGTCGGTCAGGTCGTCGGCCGGGACGTAGATAGCTTGCACGGACGTCACCGCGCCGTCCTTGGTCGAGGTGATGCGCTCCTGAAGCTCGCCCATCTCCGTACCCAGCGTCGGCTGGTAGCCCACCGCCGACGGCATCCGCCCCAGCAACGCGGAGACTTCGGAGCCGGCCTGCGAGAAGCGGAAGATGTTGTCGATGAACAGCAGCGTGTCGGCCCCGGTCTCGTCGCGGAAGTACTCGGCCATGGTCAGCGCACTGAGCGCCACGCGCAGACGCGCGCCGGGCGGCTCGTTCATCTGCCCAAAGACCATCGCGGTCTGATCGATGACCGACTTGCCCGTGTCGCCGATCTTGGCGCTCTGCATCTCGAGCCAGAGGTCGTTGCCCTCGCGCGTGCGCTCGCCGACGCCGGCGAAGACCGAGAACCCGCCGTGCTGCGTCGCGATGCGGGCGATCATCTCCTGAATCACGACGGTCTTGCCGAGGCCCGCCCCGCCGAACAGCCCGATCTTCCCGCCACGCACGAACGGCACGAGCAGGTCGATGACCTTGATGCCGGTCTCGAACTGTTCGGTCTTGGGCGTCAGGTCGGCGAACGCAGGCGGCTCGTGGTGAATCGGGCGGCGCTCCTTCACCTCGACCGGTCCGCGCCCGTCGATCGGCTCGCCGAGCAGATTGAACACGCGCCCCAATGTAGCCTCGCCGACGGGTACGGTGATGGGGCCGCCGGTGTCGAGGATCGGCGTCCCGCGCACGAGGCCGTCCGTGCTGCCGAGCGCGACGGCCCGCACGCGCCCGCCGCCGAGGTGCTGCGCGACTTCGCACCAGAGCGTTTTTTCCTCGACGACGCCGGTGAGCTTGATCTTGACCGAGACTTTGAGGGCATTGTAGATCTTCGGCAGCTTGCCTTCCTCGAACTCGGCGTCGAGCGTGGAGCCGATGATCTGGGTGATTCTGCCGTAGTTGTCAGTCGGCATGAGGGCCTCCGAATAGCGAATTACGAAGAACGAAGAACGAATTCCTCATGGCTTCGCTTCGCCTTCTTCTCTTAGCTTCTTCATTGTCGCAACGAGAATCCGCAGGATCTCTTCGGCTTCCCGGGTGATTTCGGTCATTCGTGTCGGGCCGAGCAGATCCGCTTCGGCGATCAGCCGCAGCCAATACAGCACTTCGCGCGCTTCGGTTCTGGCGATATTCATACGCCGCGCGAAGTCTTTGCGCGAGTGCGCTCCTTGCGCTTCCTCGACGTTCGCGCCGGCACTCGTACCACTCCGCACCAGTTGCCGAGCCACTACGCTGCCGGCATGGTCTCACGGCAGCGCGCGAGTGAGCTTGATGACTCGCACGGCAAATCGAAACGTCCGTTCGTTGATGTCTTGCGGCTTCGCATCCAAATTCGTTCTTCGTAATTCGTAATTCGCTATTCTCCCACAATCTGCACCACGATCTCCCGCCGCCGGCCGCGCGTGTCGAAATCGAGCAGGATGATCTGCTGCCAGGTGCCGAGCGGCATGGCGCCGTCGACGATCGGCACGGTGAGAGAGGGGCCGAGCGACGAAGCGCGCACGTGCGAGTGGCCGTTGTCGTCGTGCCAGGTTTCCTCGTGTTTGTAGTAGCCGTCCTCGGGCGCGATGCGGTCGTAGAACGCCTTGAGATCGTGCGTCAGCAGACCCGGCTCGGATTCGGTGGTCGTGATGGCCGCGGTCGAGCCGACCACGAACACGACCAGGATGCCGTCACGCGCGCCGCAGTCGGCCACGACGCGCTGCACGTCGTCGGTGATGTCGATCACGTGGGCGTTGCCACGCGTGGCAATCTGAAATCGTCCGGTGTGCGTCACGGGTCTACCTCGGCTGATTCGCGTCTTGTTCCAGACCGCCGGGAATACCGACAGCCGCGGCGGCGACCGCACGATCCACGCCGTGCGTCCCGACCGGCGCTCGGCATCGTAGCGGACGCTCGCATCGCTGCGCTGAATGCACTAGAATCCTAGCGAACCGTCGGTCTTTGGGCGATGCCTCGCGGCGCGGGCCGTGGGGTCGATGGGGCGCTTGCGGATGTGCGCGCATTATGAATCGAGTCATGACGGACGACCATCGGATGCTCGTGAAAGCGGTCCGCGAGTATGCCCGCTCGGAGTTGATCGAGCTCGACCGCGAGTGGGACCGGACCGAGGAGTCCTGTTCGAGCCATTTCGAGCACCTGTACGAGATGGGGCTGATGAGCCTGCGCGTGCCCGAATCGCTGGGCGGGCTGGAATGCCCCATGCTGCCCTACGCCGCCATCATCCGCGAACTGGCCTACGCCTCGCCGTCTATCGCCGTGAACATCGCCGTCCACAACATGGTCTGCGACATTGTTCGGCGGTTCGCGCGGGAGGAAATCCGGGACGCGATGCTGACGCGGCTGGCGACGCCGGGCAACCTGTCGGCTTTCGCAATCAGCGAGCCGGACGCCGGCAGCGACCCCGCTGCGGCGCGTTGCCGGGCGGAGAAGACGGACGGGGGCTGGCGGCTGCACGGCGCGAAAATGTGGGTCACCAACGGCATCACCGGCCGCTGGTTCTGCGTGCTGGTCCGCACGGGTAACAGCGGCACGTCCAAGGATTTCAGCATGTTGCTGCTCGACGCGCACCAGGATGGCGTCGAGCGTTTGGCGATCAAAGGCAAGATGGGCATTCGCGCCTCCGAAACGGCGGAGATGAACCTCGACGGAGCATTGGTGCCGGAGAATCACCTGCTGGGCGAGTTCGGCAACGGACTGCAAATCGCGCTGGCGTCGCTGGACGGCGGGCGCATCGGCATCGCATCCCAGGCCGCCGGCATCGCCAACGCCTGCCTCGACGAGATGGTGTCCTATGCCAGACAGCGCGAGCAGTTCGGCCGGCCCATCGCGGAATTCCAGGCGATTCAATGGATGATCGCCGACAGCCGAGTCGAGCTCTCCGCCGCCCAAGCCCTGATCGACCGAGCGGCGTGGCTGCGCGACAACGAGCGGCCGTTTACGACGGAAGCCGCGATGGCCAAGTTGTACGCCGGAGAAGCCGCCAACCGCATCGCGTATCGGGCCGTGCAGGTCCACGGCGGCTATGGCTATTGCCACGAGTTTCGCGTCGAACAGCTTTACCGCGACGCGCGCATCACCACGATTTATGAGGGGACCAGCGAAATCCAGCGCTACGTCATCGGAAGGTCATTGCTGAACGGGGGCTCCTAGTCGTTCTCGCCCGGCCCCCCGAAACACTCATCGGTACCAGGCGACGTTGCGGCGTGAGGCGACCTTGTACGCGTCGTACATGCCCCAGATCCAGAAGAGCGGATAGGTGACGAACCCGATCAGGACCCACATCAAGGCCGCGTTGAGCGCCTGAATGAGAATGCAGAGCAGTCCTTTGATGATCTGGCCGTTGTAGATCTGACCGAGACCGGTAATGAAGAAACTCAACACCACTGCCACTCCGGGATTCGTCACCGCCGGTCCTTTCGTAGCTGGGGGGTCGGGCACAATCATCTCACACCCGTATTCGCAGCCCTGCCGTCGTTATTTGCAGCGTCCCAACGGCGTCGCCCAGGGTCGCGGCGCGGTGGCGCGCTCGCCGTGCGTCGCTCGGCTCGGACACCCATCCGTGAATTTGCAGCTCCCAGGACGCCCCGTCTGGCGTTCGGGCGCCGAGCGTCGGAAAGAAGAGCACCTGCTCATCGGGTTTCACGTCGGAGACCGGCGCCTGAGGCGCGCCCGATGGGATGGGCCAAAAAAAAGAAACACAGGCAAGGCGCACAGACCCAGCATGCCTGAATTGTAAGTTACCGATCGCGATCCGGCGACCGGTCCCGGAATACTGCACGTGAAGGCACGGTCCGTGCTGCGATACGCTCCGGCCCTCAATGATCGCGGTACGAGATCGTTCGATCGCGGCGCCGGGCCAGCTCGCTCGAATAGCTCCGGCCGAGCGTGGCTGCGTGCTGGCGAGCCCATTCGGTCAGACTGGTACTGCCCGCGGGCGGCGAACTCGTGCAGAGCAGGTCCGCCATCAATCCGTCGATTTCCTCGCGCGTGACCACGACGTCGCCGACGATTTTTCCCAGGACGGCCGCGATCATCAGCCCGAGCGCCGGCGGTATGCAGACGATCGGCCGCCGCTTGCCGATGATCGCGCCGATTCGCTCGACCAGTTCGCGATAGGTGAAGGTCTCCGGTCCGATCGCGTCAACCACGACGTCCTCGCGCCGCCCGCCTTGCTCGATCGCCAAAGCAGCAAGGTCATCCACGAAGATTGGCTGCAACCGGTACTGCCCGTCGCCGAACACGCCAAAGAATGGAAACCGCCGCAGAATCCAGGCGATGTTGTTGATCAGAATGTCCTCGTCGCCGAACAGCACGGCCGGCCGCAGAATGGCATGGGACAGTCCGGAATCCATCAGCGCCCGCTCGAGCCGGGCCTTGCCGCTGAAATACTCGAGCGGCGAGTCCAGGGACGGATTGGTGATGCTGACGTACACGACGCGCTGCACACCCGCCTCGCGGGCGGCGTCGAACAGCGTGAGCGTGTTCTCGACGGCGGCGGCGTGCTTGAAGGTCGCGTGATTGAAGCGCACCCAGTAGGTGATGTACAAAACCGCGGCGCCGCGCAGCGACTCGGTCAATCGGGCGGGGTCATCAAAACAGTACGGCTTCGCCTCGATCCGGTTTCCAAACGGATGCGCTCGGCGCGGCGAGTTTGTCAACGTCTTCACGCTGCGGCCGGCAGCGAGCAAGCGTCGGGCAATGTACTTGCCCGAGTAGCCGAACGCCCCGGTAACGACGTGCATCTCATCGTCGTCGGCGGGCACGTTCGGCTGATTGGCCGTCGGGGTCATTGCCTCGTTCGCTCGGCGCTTCGGTTCAGTGCGACGTATCGTAGCGTCTGCGCCGGCCCGGCGCACGGGCGTACCGGATCGTCCGATAATCCGGCCGCATTCAGAGGGAATTCGGTGGGCGATCGCCGGCGAGTCGGGTCTAATAGAAGGCACGCAAAGCCGAGATGCTGCACGCGGCCCTGAACGTGAGCCAGACATGCGCAATCCGCAACGTCGCCAATCGGACAAGGTCGTCACCAACCATGGCGCCGCGCCGACGACCGACAACGGCGGCACTACAACCGTCCCCTTCAACTATGCAGGGACGGGTGCCACTGCTGTGTCAGCAGTGTCGGGGAGGGCCGGCGTCCCGCCCGCCGGTACTGTCGGTGAGCTCATTCGGATCGAAGAGAACGGCGACCCGACCGAGACCAACGACACGGCCCCCGACGACCAGGTCGACGAATCGATCTCGGCCGCGCGCTACTTCGTCCACCAGAACCGCAGCTGGAACGTGATCGCCCTGACCGGGTACGCCGCCGCCGGCAGCAACAACGGCCGCATCGTCGAGCGCTACAGCTACAGACCGCACGGCGGCTTCGTGCTCCTCGCCGGCGACTCCGGTAGCGCCGAACTCGGCAGCGCTAGACTCACCTCCAGCATCGGCCCGGTTCGGGCATGTAGGCCGCCCGAAGCGACGGATATCGACCTGCAAGAGAGGCGCGGCAGGATCGAAACACCCTCGGAAATAGCTGACCGATGTATCCGGTTGAAACGAGTCGGTCATCCGGGTACGTTGGCGGCTTGAGGTGTGACAAATCGGAAATCTCGGTGCAAGGCTGCGGTGAGGGTGAGACCGTTTGGACCGTTCAAGACGTACAGGTTGCTGAGTTGACGGGTATTACGGGATGGCCGTGCGAAAAGCAAAGACGCCGAAAAACCGCAAGATCGAAGGTGCCTACGCGATCTTGGGCATGGACGTCGTGTCGTTCTCCGAACTGCATGATGATGATCAGATGTTCGCGATTGAGCATCTGATGCGGTGGATCAACGAAGCCTTGGCTTACCAGAGCCTCAAGCACGAGCACTATCGCTGGAGCCCGGGGGGTGACGGAGGTTTTCTCACCTTCACGTCGACGGCAGCCTGTCGCAAGGCCATCGACGTCGCGTTTTCGATTTGTGAGAAGCTCAAGCATCCCGACTGGATTCCGCGAAACGCACGACGGATCGATTTACGTCTGTCTTTGCACACCGGCCCAATTCGCGAGGGAGACGAGCTTCGGCGCGAAACCAACATCTGGGGCGCGGGAATCAATACCGCGGCCCGCATCCTGTCCGTCGCCGCGCCATCACAACTTCTCATGTCCAAACAGTATTATGATACGTACATCCGAGGCCAGCGCGAACAGGACTTCGCTATCGGTGATCTTCACTGGCGCACTGTGAAGCATGGCGTGAAGGTTGAAGTTCTCAATGTAAACCGCAACGAGCTGTGTCTGAGTGAAGGAAAGGCGTCTTCACAACGTTGGCGGATCATTGGTCGCCTGTGGAAGAGAATGGTCGCTGAGTATACCTCGCTCATCAGCGATACCATGTGTTCGGGACAACCGGTCGCGGCAATCGCGGCGGCGAAGTTCCTGTTGGAGCTCAAAGCGCACGAGCCGGTCGAGAAACTTTGCAAGAGCATCGGACAGTCAGAGTTTTTTGAAACCGATGAATATCCGCGTCAACAGCATATGTTGTTCAGTCGGATGCCCGATCACGTACTGTTCGAGGTGATCAACCAGATTGAGCTCCGGCGCGTTCGCGAAGGCGAAGTCGTCTGTCAACAGGGCGACCCGGCACACAGTTGCTTCTTCCCGGTGTCCGGCGAGATCGTCGTTGACGTGCCTGGCCGAGACGAGCCCATTCCGATCGCCATGGGCCAGATCATCGGTGAGTTCAGCTTGTGGATTCCGAAGATTGCGCGCACCGCCACGGTTCGATCGATCGACGACGGCCTGTTGATTGAGATTCACACGGACCGGCTCAAACGCGTCCTGGAGAAATACCCAGACGTGGCTGACGCCGTCTACGGGTTGATCAAACGCCGGATCATCGACAATGTCCTTGGATCCAAAACCTTCTTTGCCGGCGTTCCGCGGGAGAGCGTACGCGATCTACATTCTTTGGCCGAGTGTCGAAAACACTCGCCCGGCGACGTGCTTGACCTGACATCGAGTACCTACATCATTTTCAAGGGCTCCGTGAGGATTCAATCGAAACAAGGCACCGCCGTGGATCTCGTGAGTAGCGGCGAGTTCGGATCCGAGCAGGTGGCCGGGATCGTCGCCGAAATCGAACTACCCGACGGCAACGAGGCAAAGGTCCTCGAGGAAACCGTCGCGATTGCGATCGCGCACGAGACGCTTCGCGACGTTCAAAGGCGATTCGATACGGTGCGCGACGTGTGGAACGGCATCTGTGGGCGGCGTCTGGGGTTGATCCAGCGCTACGAATCAGCGTAGACTTCGAGGTTCGATACCTCCGGCGTGGGGATTACGGTCGTGGCGGGTGCATTCAGTCCGCCGCACAAGGATTTTCGCGGCCTTGCGCCTGTTGCGAAGGCCGCGTGTTCCAGCGTTCTATGTCGGCCACGGGGGCCTGTCATTCCAGGTCCCCACCCGTGCCGCTGGAAAGTGGACTCGTGCGTTTCTTTGACTTACTGTGTGGGCGCCGCATCAACACGCGGGTTCGTTCGGGTTTGACCTTGTCGCCTCAGAGGGTCGGGTGATGCGCAGGACATCTGATCGTCGGCCCCGTTTGGCGACTCTTCTGGCGACGACGCTTCTTTCAAGCGTCGCCGCGCCGGCACAAGAACGCTCGGAAACGGCTCGGGTCATGCGCGAGCCGGTTCCGGCGTTCCTGAACATGCCCGCCGAGTTCACCGGACAGGACTACACGATGATCCGCGTGTTTCCGAACGTCGAGCTGCGCAGCCCGGTCCGCCTGGTCCACGAGCCGCGCAGCGACCGGTACTACGTCGCCGAACAGGCCGGCCGCGTCTGGTCGTTTCCCAATCTCCCCGCTACCGCCGATCAGCAGTTGGTGCTGGATCTCTCGGGGCATACGCTCGGGTTCGGCGACTCGGGCTTGCTTGGAATCGCGCTGCATCCGGAGTTCGCACAGCCGGACTCGCCCAACCGCGGCTTCGTTTACGTGTGGTACAACTTCATCGAAGAGCCGATCGAAGGGGACGTTGCTCTCGACACGATCTCACACAACCGCCTCTCGCGGTTCGAGATGCCGGATGGGGCGCTTTCTTTCGATCCGGCTTCCGAGCTCGTGCTCATCGATCAAAAGAGCCAGCGTGTCATTCACAACGGCGGGGCGATGTTCTTTCATCCGGACGATGGCTTCTTGTACCTGACGGTCGGCGACGACGACCGCAATGAGACGCGCCAACAGATCGACGGCGGGCTCTTCGGCGGCGTGCTGCGTATCGACGTCGATCAGGACGCGAAGCGAAGCCACCCGATCCGTCGCCATCCGCTCGACGCGACGAGCCGAGGTTATCTGATTCCAAATGACAATCCCTTCGTTGATTCCAGCGGCGCCGTGCTCGAGGAGTTCTGGGCCCTGGGACTTCGCTCGCCGCATTCCATGTCCCTCGACCCCGACTCCGGGCGGATCTGGCTCGCCGACGTGGGCGAGAACACGCGCGAGGAGATCGACCTGCTCGTTCGCGGCGGGAACTATCAGTGGGCCTATCGCGAAGCGACACTCGTGCGACACGATCCGCCGGCCGACCTGATCGGCACCGAACAGCCTCCGGTGTATGACTACGGCCGGGAGAACGGCGACATTTCGGTCATCGGCGGGTTCGTCTATCGCGGGGCGGAGCTGCCCGAGCTGGTCGGACGCTACATCTTCGGGGATTTCGGGTCCAACCGCGTCTGGGCGTTGGAGCCTAACGACTCGAGAGCGGCCACCGTGACCGAGCTCGGCATCTTGCCGGGCTGCAACGGCCGCTGCGGTGGGATCACGTCGATCGTTCCCACGGCGGAGGGCGAGGTGTTTTTCCTCCGCTTTGGCCGCCAGGGCATCTGGAAGCTCGTCGAGGACGACAGCGTGCCGGCGGCGATTCCCGGGTTGCTCTCGCAGACCGGCGCGTTCGTCGACGTGCGCGAACTGATACCCGCCGGCGGAGTCGTGCCCTATGCGGTGAATTCGCCGTTCTGGTCGGATGGCAGCGTGAAACGACGATGGATCGCACTGCCGGCTGATGACGATGGTGAGCTCGACGCGGAGTCCGAGCAGATTCGCTTTGCGACCACCGGCGAATGGCGTTTTCCGCCGGGGACTGTACTCATCAAGCATTTCGAGCTGCCCATCGACGAGCGCGACCCGTCGATCACGCGCCGGCTCGAGACGCGCCTGCTCGTCGTGCGGGAGGACGGCGATGTGTACGGCGTGACCTACAAGTGGCGCGACGATAACAGTGACGCCGAACTGCTGAGCGAGCGGTTGAGCGAGACCATCACGATCACCGAAGCGGACGGCGGCGCGCGCACACAGGTGTGGACCTACCCGAGCTCGAACGACTGCCGCACCTGCCACACGACCAACGCCGGCGGCGTGCTCGGCGTGAACACGCGACAGCTCAACCGGGATTTCGCGTACCGCGCCGGCGTGGAGAACCAGCTCGCGGCATGGAGCTCCGCGCGGATGTTCGACGCGTCGCTGGATGCGCCGCAGATCGCGGACCTTGCGCGACTCGCGGGCCTCACCGATTCGACGGCCGGCCTCGAGCTGCGCGTCCGATCCTACCTCGACGCGAACTGCGCGCACTGCCATCGCCCCGGCGGTGTGCGGGCCGAGTTCGACGCCCGTTTTGACACGCCGCTCAGCGAGCAGGGCCTGGTCGGCGGGACGTTGTTTTCCACGTTCGGCATCGAGGGCGCGGCGGTGGTCAAGCCCGGGGACTTGGATCGATCCATGCTGTACAGGCGGGTATCGAGCGCCGGCAGCGACGCCATGCCGCCGCTGGGGCGCGCGGTGGTCCAGCAGGCCGCCGTCGAGGCGATCGGGGCGTGGATTTCGGAACTGTCGCCACCGGCGGAGGAGGGAGGCGACGTGGGTGTTCCGTGCTTGGTGCCGATGGTGCTCGCGGGGCTCGTGGGTTTGGGACTGGTGCGCTTCCGTCGGCACCGTTTTGCGAATGTCTGATACCGAGTCCCAGGTCAAGAAAAGGAAAAGGGGTCGGGAGTCTTTTTAGGGGAGATTGCAGCGATCGGGGGCCGTTCTGACGGCGACGCCGCGACGGCGTGCGGCGCTGGTGGGTGGGTACGTGGCGGCGTAGCGCATCGAGTGGGATCAATCTCGGAAGAGCGAATGGACGCGATTGAACTGTGCGAAACCAGGGGCCGGGGGTACAGCCGCGGAGCCAACGGCTGGCTCGTAGGAACTCGAGGACTGCTGAAGCAGGCTCGCGCGCGGTTCGGCGCGAGTGCTATCAGTCCGCCGCACAAGGATTTTCGCGGCCCTGCGCCTGTCGCGAAGGCCGCCTTTTCCAGCGTTCTACGTCGGCCATCCCTCGCACTCACTCGGGACAGGCTCGGGGCCAACACTACTTTTGTGCCGGACCGCTACGCCCAGCGAGACGCAGGCCGCGACATGATTTGCGCGGCGGACGACCGGTCGCGCCATTTTGTGTTTGATAGACAGAAGCCCAAGGGGCAATGGTTGAACCGCGTATCGCCAAACGGTCACGGCCCGGCGTAGGCCGGGCCGCAACCGTTTCATCGCGAAATGCTTATCGTTTCTGGCGGGCACGGAAGGCCGTTCGGCCCCTGGTTCCGCGCTCGCCTAGGGCGACGGGACGGGCGCCGGAATGGGCGCCGGCTCGCGTCCGGGCTCCAGCAAGAACGACTGCCGCGTGATCTGCCCAGCCTCCACGACCACGCCGCGCGCGCCTCCGGTCAGGAAGCCGCGCGCTTCGGCCGTCATGCTGTACTCACCCGCGCGTATGTCGCGCATGCCGTAGCGGCCCTCGCTGTTGGTTCGAACCTCACGGACGGTGCGGCCCTCGTGCAGTAATGTAACCAGGGCCCCTTCGATCGGCATCGGGCGACCGCCGCGGGTTTCGCCCATCACGGTTCCGGCAATGGCGCCGCCGTGGGCGGCGGCGCTCAGCAGAAAGTCCTGCTGCGTGCGGTGCCCCGACACGACCGTCACGCGGGCGCGCCCCGGCTCAAAGCCCTCCGCCCGCGCCGCGACGCCGTAGTCGCCGGGCCGAACATCGGTTATCTCGTAGTGTCCCTCTTCGTTCGTGCGAACGTGGCGAATGACTCGATCGTTGTGGATCAGGGCCACGATCGCCCCCGCCAGAGGCCGGCCGTGCCCGCCTCCGGTATCGCCGAGCACCTGTCCGACGACAGCGCCGGGGTCGGGTGCGGGATCGAGCAAGAAGTCCTGCTGCGTGCGATGTCCCGATTCGACCAAAACGCGGGCGCGCTGCGGCTCAAAGCCCTCGGCGCGGGCCACGATGCCGTATTCGCCGGGCCGAACGTCCGTGATCGCATAGAACCCCTCTTCGTTCGTGCGCGCGTGGCCGACGACGCGTCCGTTGTGCAGCAGCGCCACGCCGGCTCCCCTGAGCGGCTCCCCGTGTCTGCCGCCGGTGTCGCCGAGCACTTGTCCGACGACGGCGCCGGGCTCGGGCGCGGGAAGCAGCAGGAAGTCTTGCTGCGTGCGGTGTCCCTGCACGACCGTCACGCGGGCATGGCCGGGCTCGAAGCCGCGGGCCTGGGCCGTCATGCCGTAATCGCCGGCCCGCACGTCGCGCATCGCGTAATGCCCTTCTGCGTTCGTCCGAACCCGGAGGATCACGCGATCGCGATGGAGCAATGTCACGACGGCACCCGCTATGGGTTCCGGCCTTCCGCCGCCGGTATCACCGAGCACGCGCCCCACGATCGCCCCGTTGCCGTCCTCGAATTCGCTGCCGCCGTCGTCGGCCACGACTTGCTGCCCGGGCGGGAGGGTTTGTTGTTGGGGCGGGGCCATTCCCGCCGCCAAAACGGCTAGAACCATCGAAAGCATGATCGGAACATTGTGACGAAGCATCGTGTTTTCCTCCAAGAGCGTGTTCCCAGCGCATCAATCTGCTAAACGACGGACCGCGAGGGTCCATTGCGGATGGACGTGATTTTTTGAGCCGGGCTGAAGACGGGCGCACAACTCCCACGCCAGCGCAGCGCTATTCTAACCGGCTGCGAGTGTCTCGCCAAGCGCCCCGCGGAGCATCTCGATCTTCACGTCGCCGGGCGCCCCGTGCATCGAAGGGATCATACGCGAGCGAACGACAGTTCAAACGGATTCGACGGTTTTGTGATCGGGCGGTCTTGGTGGGGCGGGACGAAGGGACGGAGCGACGAAGGTGAGCGGACAAGCCGGGAGCGCCGGTGACCGGTCCGCTTCGGCGTGGGTGTCTCGGTTGTGTTCGACCCGCCATAGGGCGTCGGGCTGCGCAGCGGATTTTGAGTCGCTAGTCGCCTGTGTTCTCCAACTCCGTCAGGTCTTCGACGTCGGCCATGTCCGCGAGCGCCACGGTGTATCTGCGGAGTTGCTGCTGGAGTTGAGACAGTTCATCACGAAACTCCCGGCAACGAGCCTCGTCGCTGAAAGCGCCGGCCAGCGACTCTTTGTGCCATTTGGCGGTGAAAGGTCTGACCACCTGGTTGAGGACGACAATTGCTATCTTGGCGAACTCGTTGCAGTGGCGGCCCTGGTTCTTCAGCGTCTCGCGAGTCAATGCGAACAGCGCGAAGATGCTGTCGAGGGCCGTTTTCTCGTCGCCATGTTCCGGCTGAAGATTCTGCGTGCTGACGCGGGTCAGCAGTTCGACGTACAGTTCCCAGGCCGCGTTCTTGTCAAAGTCACTCGGCTTCCATTCCAATTTGAGGAAGCCGGCGTTGATCTCGAGCCCGGTCATGCTCCATTTGTCGAGCCACTCTTTCCATTTCATCTTTGACGCCTCGATCTTGTGTCACCCGACAGCATACACCGGAGCGAACGGCGGAGACTGGTCTCTGCCGGATCGGGACTGATCGGCCGGAATCAAAAGGCCAGTACGGCGTTCTTCGCCCTTGCAGTCAGTCCCCCACCCTCAGAGAGGATGGGGCACCCGCACCCGCCGCGCTATTTGGTCCCGACGTATTCGGGCGGCACGACGTAGCTCGGCTCATGGCCGAGATCGCGGGTCGACTGGCCGATCTTGTCGATCAAGTCCCTCAGAAAACCGGCGGTTCGCTCGCTGACGTGGAAGAGGAAGTCGTTCGCGCCCGGAAAGAGCGTGTGAAACCACATGCGGGAGGGGAGCGTCCCGAGCATGTGATCGCGATGGCCAAGCGGGTCGTTCTCCCATCGTCGGAAGGTCGCGTCGGGGTGGTGTTTCCAATCCTTGGTGTCGATGTCCATGAGCTGATACTTGACGCCGTTCTCCTTCGCCCAGACCCAGGCCGGAATGCCGCCCTGCCCGTACGGCGGTCTGAAGACCGTCAGGTCGTCGCCGCCGATCATGGGCTTGAAGTAGTCCTGGCACTGATCGAGGTCCCGCTTGATTTGGTCGGCATGGCTGACCCATTTCTGCCACAAGTCGGGGCGGTGCTCGTATGCGTGCAGGCCGACGTGATGGCCTTCGTCGAGCATCCATTGGACGCCCTGCTCGAAGACCTCGCGCGGCGGCGGCGTCGGCCAGGGGTAGGCCGGGCCGCGCAGGAAGAAGACGGCCTTGATCGCCCCGTCGGCCTGATTCCGCAGCGTGTCGAGGATGCTGCGAAGCGGGGCGAGCATTTGTTCATTCGACATGCCGCTCACGTCGACCACGTCGGCGGCGAGAGGTCCGTCGTCAAAGGTGAGAATCCACTCGGCTGTCGGCATGACCGCTGCTCCTGAAGTATGGTGTGTCTGATCGTAGTGGGGCGCACGGCCACGCACCATCTATTATCCGAATGTCGCGGGGCCGGTCGAATGCTACACGGCGAGTCATGTGGCCCCAAGGGCTACAACGCCAAAGCCGCCGAGTTGCGGCCTCTGCCCACGTCCGCTCGACCCGCCGCGCTGATCAGTCACGGAGACGGCAACGCGCAGGATCCACCGTGCTTGAGGTGATAATCCTGGTGATACTCCTCGGCCATCCAGAACGGCCCGGCCTTCTCGATCTGCGTTACGATCTTTCGGCCGCCGAACCGGTCTGACTGTTGCAGCTCTTTGACATAGGCCTCGGCCTGCTCCTGCTGGCTCGCGCTCGCCGCGAAGATCGCGGATCGGTACTGCGAGCCGACGTCCGGGCCTTGCCGGTTGAGCTGCGTAGGATTGTGGAACTTGAAGAACCACTCGAGCAACTGACGGTACGTCACCCGCGTCGGATCGTACTCGACGCGCACCGACTCCGCGTGGCCGGTGTTGCCGCGGCAGACCGCCTGGTAACTGGGCTTGGCGCCAGGGCCGCCCTGGTATCCCGAAACTGCGTCGATGACGCCCGCAACCTGCTGAAACCGGTCCTCAATGCCCCAAAAGCAGCCGCCGGCGAAGTAGGCAGTTTCCGTATTCGACGGCCTGGATTCCGGCGGAAGCTCACTTCCTTCCTTGTGAAACCGCAGCGACGCCGAGTTGAGGCAATGTCGCAAACCGGTCGGCTTCGGCCCATCGTCGAAAACGTGACCCAAGTGAGAGCGACAGCGGCCGCACTCGATCTCGGTGCGCGCCGTTCCCAAGCTCTTGTCAACCTCGTAATGGACGTGCTTGGGATCAAAGGGCTCAAAGAAACTGGGCCAACCGGTGCCGGACTCGAACTTGGCCTTCGACGAGTACAGAGGCAGACCGCACAGACGGCAAGCGTAAAGGCCCTGGGCCTTGTTGTTCAGCAAGGCGCCGCTAGACGCTCTCTCGGTGCCTTCTTCGAGGAGAATGCGCCGCTCCTGTGGCGATAGATCCTTGGCGAGCTCCGCGATGCGCTCCTGGGAAAGACGCGTCAAGTTGTATCCGCTGGTCGAACGGGCCGGGCCGTCACCGCCGCGGCCGGACTCGCCAAGCTTGGTGAGCGCGTTTTTCTGACCGGCCGTCCCGTTCGCGGCGCGGAGCACCATGACCGCGATGATCGCGACTCCAACCAATCCGACGATGCCGACATCGAAGCTCTTCATGTTGCAAGGTTTCCCTTCGTGGTCCTAGGCCAGTTCACGCCCTTTGGATGCACGAGCGTGTTTCGTGGTTACGCCAAATCTCGCTTGGCCGAATTTCACGTGACGCACGGGGCGGGCACGCGGCACGCGAGCGGGTCTACGCTGCGGGGGATCGCACTACCAGGATGCCCCCACCGAGAAGTTGAACACGCGCGTGCTGTCCTCTTCGTGCTCGGAGATCGGGAAACCGAAGTCGAAGACCATCGGAACGGGGCCGAAGAAGTCGATCGTGACCCGCAGCCCGAAACCGACCGACGCCCGCCAGGTCTTGATCTCGAAGTTCTCCTCGACCGTGCCCATGTCGAGGAAGGTCACGCCGCGCACGTTCTTGCCGTACAGCGGGAAGGAGTATTCGGCGCCCAGCAGGGTGATGAAATCGCCGCCGACGGCGTTGTCGAAAACACCGGCGCGCGGCGAGATGCCACGGAAGGTGAACCCGCGGATCGAGCCGAAACCGCCGCCGTAGAAGCGTTCGAAGACGGGTGCGTCGCCGGCGATGAACCCGATGTCGGCCCGCATGCCGAGAATGCTCTTGCGGTCGAACACGTCGGTGCGGATCGTCTTGTACCACTCGAAGCCGGCGGCCGGGCGGCTGAAGGTGAAGTCGCCGCCCAGCGCCCCGACCTGTTCCCAACTGAAGCTGAGGCGGTAGCCGCGCGACGGTAGCAGGCGGCTGTCGGTCGTGTCATGCACGATGGCGGCCTTGATGGCCGTGAGCGTGTGGTCGCCGCGCACGTCGCGAATTTGGCGTGAGGCGAGCGGGTCGACGTTGTCAATCTTGACTCCCTCGAGGCGCAGCGACCCTTCGATGGCCCACCCGTCCAGCGGCCCGGACTCGAAGCGCTTGCCGAGGCTCAGCACGAAGCCCAGCCGCTGCTCGTCGTACCCGTCCCGCCCGCGCTGAAACAGGTAGACCGACGTATCGAGCCGTAGCGGCCGGTCGAAGAGGTACGGCTCGGTGAAATCGATGCGGAAGCGCGAGACCTGGGTTCCGGGTTCGAGCTGCACGCGAATGCGCTGGCCGGCCCCGCGCAGCGACTGCCCGCGGAAGAATTCGCCCCACGTGCGCGGCCGGTCGAACAGGTCGAAATTGCGGTTCTCGATCGTAATCGTTCCGAGCACGCCGCTGTCCGTGCTGATGCCCGCCCCGATCTGAAAGGTGACGGTGTCGGCCTCTTCGATCTCGACCAGCGCTTCGCGAAAGCCGTCCGCGTCTTCGAGCGGCTTGATCTCGGCCCGCTGGAACAGCCCGGTCTCGAGCAAGTGCTGCTCGGCCTCGCGGGCCTTGACCGTGTTGTAGTCCTCGCCGGGGTAAAAACGCAGCTCACGCCGCACCACATGGTCCTTGGTGCGCACGTTTCCGCGGATGGTGATGCGTCCGAAACGCGAGCGTTTGTTTTCGGCGATGATGTAGCGGAGATTGACGACCCCGGGCTCTTCCTCGAAGAACTGGTACTCGGTGCGCACGACGGCGTCGACATAGCCGATCTGCCCGTAAAGATCCTCGACCTTTTTGATGTCCAGCCGCTTGGTGTCCTCACGGAGCGGCGAGCCGCGCTGCAGCTGCATCACGGCGCGGATGCGGTCGGCGTCGAAGGCGGTATTGCCCTCGATCTGCACGTCGCGCACCGTGTAGCGCGGGCCCTCCTCGATCACGAACACGAGCGTGAGGCGAGTCCGGTCGACGTCGTCGAAGTCCGGCCGATACCCGACGCGGGCATCGAGATAGCCCTGGTCGCGGTAGAAGCTCTGCAGCGCGATCGCGTCGCGATCGGCCAGCTCCTCGTCAAACGCGCCGACCCGGAAGATCCACAAGTACGTGCGCGTCTGGATCTTGGTTCGCAAACGCAGCTCGGCGAAGGAGCGGTTGCCTTCGATCAGAATGTGCCGAACGGTGACCCGTGGGCCTTCGGTGATCCGGTAGACCACCCGGCCCTCGCGACTGAGGGCCGCCTCGTCGATCACGACCGTGATGTAATAGTGGCCCGCCGCCTTGTACTTGCGCTCGATCGCCTCGCGCCCGCGATTGACCTCGTAGCGGTCCAGCGGCGTGTTGGGCAGCGGCAGGAGCGGATACAGCTCCGTGTCCGAATAGCGTTTGTTGCCCTCGAGCTCGATCGTCCGAATCTCGGGCTTTTCCGCCACGAGAAAGGTCACCACCACCTCGTTGTCCTCGACGCGGGTGCGCGCCTGGGCATTGACGAACTTCCGCGTGCGCAGCAGGGC
Organism: Planctomycetota bacterium; assembly: GCA_022574815.1. Taxonomy (GTDB): domain Bacteria; phylum Planctomycetota; class Phycisphaerae; order UBA1845; family Fen-1342; genus JACZRH01. The sequence goes on from JACZRH010000013.1 coordinate 27,873, forward strand.
CCGCACGTCCTCCTGCACCTGCGCGAGGATGTACGGTTGGCTGGCGCGGGTCTTGACCACGCGTCGAACGAATCCTTCGCTGATGGTCTGGAGCCCCTGGAACTCGATGCGTTTGACCAGCATCCCGTCGCGGGCCGCCTGATCCTGGGCCGCCGACGGGGGCACGCCGCACCAGCACGCCAGAACGAGGCACCAGCCGATGCGGCTCGGCACCCGGCGCCCGCAGGGAACAGCAGCGCTTCGCTTCACCTTGCACCAGAACGAGAGGATGATGACCTACCATTCCCAGCCGATCTACCGGAACCGCGCCAGATACGCCGCCACTATACACGCCCCAGCCGACCTTTCAACATCGCGCGCCGGTTCCGGTAGACCGGACCGGTCCCGGCCCGTTCGGGGCGGGCCGAGTCGTTTGTTCCACGATGGGGCGCCGCGTGACGGCCGGGCCCCCGATTATCGACCGCGGGGTTTTTGTCCGGGGCTTTGCAGGCCGCGAATCGCGCCTGTGAAAGCCGCGCGGCGTTTCCTTTCGGAACCGGCCAGCCGCGAGACGAAGGGGCTCGCGCGGCTGCGTAGGATCGAACGGAACCCTGGAGTTTCAACGTCTCCTGTACCGGTTGTGACCGCTTTCGGGTGGGCGCGAACCACGGTGGGCCGGTCGCCTCGCAAACGGCCGGCCCGCTTTCTTTGCGCCGCGTTCTGAAACGCCCGGACAGCCGCGGCGAAGCGTGACAACATACTTCGCTCCACCAGGAAAGCTTGTCCGGGCTCGGATTGACCCGTCCCGAACAGCGGCCTAGAGTTGAATGAGTTCGGCGACGAATTCGAGCAGCTCTCCAAACGGTTTCACCCGGTTCCCCAGTAATCGGATTGCGAGCCGGACGCGTAGCACCGCGTTCGGCTCGTCCTGTGTTGCAGAGCTCGGTGAGGGGGTATTTCGCTCGTCCGACTGCCGGCTCGGCGACTCAATTTTCCGTGCGCCTTTCCGGTGAACGGGGGAATCGGGGATTCTTTGACCTGCCCGCATTGAGGTGCCTACCATTGTTGGTACGTGATCTCTTCAGGTGGGCTCCCCTCCCCAAAACAACGTGCCACCGGGCCGCAGGTATTGACTGATAAGTGGAAAGTCCCCGGGAGGACGAATATGCAACGTGTAACCATACCAGCCATCGTTGCGGGCCTGTTTCTTACGCTCGCACCGGCTCATGCGGACATCGTCGTGGACTATGTCGTGGATGCCGGAGGGAACAACTCCGACCCGCTCAACGGGCTCGCCGCCCGCGCCACCTACACTTTGAGCGGCGACCAACTCTCGATCCTGCTCGAAAACACGAGCACCGGCGTGCCGGTCGGATTCGACACGTCCGATTCGCTGCTGGTCTCGCTGGGAATCAACCTGCCCGGCGTGCAGTTCGCGACCGGCGACGCCGCCGACATCGGCCCCGGCTCGATCGGAATTGGCACGTGGGCCACGCGCGGTCCCGGTGAGAGCGTCGGCGAGGAGTGGCTCTGGACCAACGATTTCGGCGGCGACCTGCTCGAGGTCTACGCGCAGGTGATCAGCACCAGCCAGGGTCAGGGCGGCGGGCTCACGACCCGTTTCGACGGCGGCTCCGGGACGGTTGGCGGGCCGTTCGGCGGTATCGCGGCCGACCCGGTGTTGCGCAGCATTCCGGGAAGTCAGCACGCGGTCAGCGACTCGATCCGGTTCGAGCTCACCTTGTCCGCCCCGCTCACCGAAGCCGAGCTGCGGCCGGCGGCGCTCGCGAGCATCGTCGAGTACGGCTCGGACCAGCGCTACCTGCGCGTGCCGGAGCCGGCCTCGATCGCGCTAGTCGGCATCGGCGTCGCGGCGCTTCGTCGGCGGCGCTAAAACCTCCGAGGCGGTCCTATCCACTGTCGATCCTCGCGCCGAGCTGTGGCGCGGGCCGCAGCGTCGCGGATTGAACGACCGCGCTGCGTCCGGCCGCGCCGATTCGGTGCGCCGAGCTTCGCCGGCGCAATCGTTGCGGCTCAAGTCGATTTTTGCCGATTCCTCCTTACAATACCCGCTTTCAGGCGATTCCCACGGCCCGACCAGTGCTTCGAGAAGGATTAGAGCCTGTGACGCGATCCGCCGACGAGATTCGACGCGAGTTTCTCGAGTTCTTCCGCTCCAAGGGGCACGCCATCGTGCCCAGCGCCCCGGTCGTCCCGCACGACGACCCCACCCTGCTGTTCACCAACGCGGGCATGAACCAGTTCAAGGACGTCTTCCTCGCGACCGGCACCCGCGATTACCAGCGCGTCGCCAACACGCAGAAGTGCATCCGGGCCGGCGGCAAGCACAATGACCTCGACGACGTCGGGCACGACACCTACCACCACACCTTCTTCGAGATGCTCGGGAACTGGTCGTTCGGCGACTACTTCAAGAAAGAGGCCATCGAGTGGGCGTGGGAGCTGCTGACGGAAGTGTGGGGGCTGGACAAATCGCGCCTGCACGCGACCTACTTCGGCGGGCTGGAGAAAAGCGGGATCGAGAAAGGCGGGATCCAGAAAGGCACCGAGGCACGAAGGCACGAAGGCACGCAGGGAAGTGCGCGCGTCTCGCCCGCTAGCACCTGTGGCACAGGCGTCTCGCCTGTGGAATGGGAACTCGAGCCCGACTATGAATCCCGCGACCTCTGGGCCACGGTCACCGACATCGATCCTTCACACATCCACCCCGGCAACATGAAGGACAATTTCTGGGAGATGGGCGAGACCGGGCCCTGCGGGCCCTGCAGTG
>JACZRH010000250.1 GCA_022574815.1 Planctomycetota bacterium
CGTTGCGGAAACCCTCCGGGACGACCACACATTGCTATAGCCCAGAAGAGATCGCGGCCATGGAAAAGTACTGCCGTTGCCGTCCGGCACTGATTTGGCTGGCCGACGTGGTTGTCGCGCTCAGTCGAACCGGCTTGCGGGTTCGCGAATTGTCCAACCTTCGCTGGAGCGACGTCGATTTCGAGAATAACGTCATTCGCGTCCGAAACGATGCGCGGCGGCCCGGCGGATTGGACCACGATCTCCGCAGAACGAAGAACCGGAAAGATCGGATTGTTCCCCTGAACGCAGAACTCCGGGCCATCCTGGAGCGATTGCCGCGCGGTCGTGACGGATGCGTCTTCCGCGGCCCGCGAGGCGGGCGGCTCAAGCCCGATACGGTTCGCGTGATTCTCCAAACCCGCGTGCTTGCGCCGTTGGCCGAGCGCTTTCCGGCGCCGCTAGGTGCGCGGGGCTTTCCCCACGGGACGGTCCACGGCTTTCGGCACGCGTTCATCTCGCAATGCGCGAACCAAGGCATTCCGGAGCCAACCGTGATGGCCTGGGTCGGTCATGCGAGCAGCCGAATAACGCGGCTCTATTTCTCGCTGTCCGATCGAGAAGGACAACGTCAGATGAGCAGATTGAGTTTCGCGGACAGCCCCGCCGGCAACGGAGCCGGTGATTGTTCGTCCGCATCAACCGAGGAGGCGCCCCAAGGCGAGGGCGATCATTCGTGAGATTCCACTTCGTGTCGAATGAAATCCGATCAATCCGTCAGCCACACGCCGCTTCAAAGCGTGGGTCACGGCTACCTGAGCGGCTGATTGGCACAATTCCTGTCACAATCAATTGTGTCAATCAATTCGCGCCACGTAAGTCACGAGCTGCTCGCAGCTTACGTGGCGCGGGTCAGGTCATACGGAGAGGGCGGGATTCGAACCCGCGGTACAGTTTCCCGCACACACGCTTTCCAAGCGTGCTCCTTAAGCCACTCGGACACCTCTCCGGAAACTGAACTTCGCCGAAGATGGTATCACCGCGAGAGTGGAACGCAACGAATCGGCTGGGGGAGAAAAAGGGGTCGGGAGTCTTTTCCCCGGGGGAAGGAAGGATTGGTAGATTGAGCGGTCAGCGATCGTGTCTTCGGGAACGTTTCAAAAAAAAGACTCCCGACCCCTTTTCCGGCCCCTCGGCCCATTTCGCAAGCTCATTCAGCTTCGCGCCGCGAGAAATTCGACCACATCGATTTTCGTGATGATGCCGACCACCTCGCCCTTCTCGATCGTGACCGCAACGTTGTTTTCGTCAAAGATTCGCTGCACTTTGGAGAGCGGGTCGTCGAGCGAGACCTGTCCGTTCATCGTCGCCGCGGCGCACTGCACCTGATCTTCGGCCGTGTGCTCCCCGCTCGCCAACGTCCTGAGCAGATCCAGCTCGTGGATCATTTGGTACGAGCCGCCGCCGATCGACTTCACCGGCATCTGTGAGATGCCGAGCTCGCTCATGCGGCCCGCGACGCTGCCCAGCGTCTCGTCGGGTGCGGCGAACTCGACTTCGTGCGGCTTGAACTGGAGCAGGTCGCGCACGGTACCCAGCCGCTCAGCCAGCCCCAGAAAGCCCATGTCCTTCATCCATTCATCGTCGAAGCATTTACTGATGTAGCGGTCGCCCGAGTCGGGCAGAATCACGACGACGATCTTCCCCGGACCCAGCTCCCGCGCGACTTGCAGCGCGCCGAACATCGCCGTCCCGGCGGAACCGCCGCCCAACAGGCCCTCCTCGCGCACGAGCCGGCGGGCGGTGAGAAACGAATCGCGGTCGGAGACCGGAAAGACGTCGTCAATGACCGACATGTCCAGCGTCCCGACCAGGAAATCGTGCCCGATGCCCTCGACCATGTAGATGCCCGGGTCGGCGACCTCGCGCTTGTGAAAGACGTCGGCGTAGATGCTGCCCGCCGGGTCGGGGCAGACGATGCGCACCGCGCGGCCGGTCTCGGCGGCCTTCTCCTTCAGGTACTTCGCGGCGCCCGAAATGGTCCCGCCTGTGCCGATCCCGCCCACGAGACAATCGATTTGGCCGTCCGTGTCCGCCCAGATTTCCGGCCCGGTCGTCAGGTAGTGAGTCTCCGGGTTGTCCATGTTGTTGTATTGGTCGACGTACCACGCGTTGGGCGTTTCGCGCGCCAGCCGCTTGGCGATCTCGACGTAGCTCTCCGGGTGGTCATGCGGCACGTCGGTCCGCGTCACGAGCACCTCGGCGCCGTAGGCCTTGAGCATGCCGATCTTTTCCTTGCTCATCTTGTTGGGGATCGTGAAGATGCAGCGATACCCCAGCACCGCGGCCGCCATCGCCAAGCCCAGCCCGGTATTGCCCGAGGTGCTCTCGACCAGCGTCGCGCCGGGCTTTATGTGCCCGCGCTGCTCGGCGCGGCGGATCATATGAATGGCCATGCGGTCCTTCACCGACCCGCCCGGATTGAGCTGCTCCATTTTGATGTAGATGTCCGACATATCCGGGTCGCGCATCCGGTTGATTCTGACCAGAGGTGTGTTCCCGATCAGGTCCAGCACGCTCTCGTGGAATTTCATGCCTTCCTCCGCCGCTCAGCCAGGATGTGCCGCCGTGCCACTTCGCCGAAGGGGCCGCCGCGAAAGCATGGAGCGGCGTGCGTATCGCAGGCCGTAGTCTCGCAGCGGCGTTCCCGGCCCACTACGGCCGGCGAGGGGCCGGTCGCTATGTGGTCGCTGCCGTCATTGCCCGGCCACACCGGCCGGCAGTTCCTGCGTACTCTTGCACTTCGGGTATCCGCTACACCCGAGGAACTTGCCGCGGCGACTCTGGCGGATCCACATGGGCTTGCCGCACTCTTCGCACGGGATGTCAGTCGGCTCGGGCTTGGGTCGCGCCGGGGCCGGCATCAGCTCCTCGGCCTGCTTCTTGGCTTCGCCGCGGAGATTGGAGACGAACTTGCATCGCGGGAATCCCGTGCAGGAGAAGAAGGGGCCGAAACGCCCGCGCCGCAGGACCATCTCCTGGCCGCATTCGGGACAATGCAGATCGCCCTCGCTGCTGGGCATCGTCTCGACCACCGGCCGACCGGTTCGGGTCCAGGCGTATCCCGGGGGCGGCGGGTCGTTCTTCGGGTCGGCCGCCGGCAAGGCTTTGCGCGCCTTCGCGGCAGCCTTCGGAGAGTCGCCACCGTCACCACCTTTTGATTTCTTGCCGTTGCCCTTCGCCGCCGCCGCCGCTTTCAACTCTTCCAGTTTCTCGAACGGCTTGGCGTTGCGGCACTTCGGAAAACCCGGGCAGGCGATGAACTTGCCGCGACTGCCGGTTCGGATCACCATCGGCCGCCCGCACTTGTCGCAATCGAGCCCGGCCGGCTCCGGCGGGGGTTCGGGTTTGCTCTTCAGGCGAACGTCCGACGGCAACGGCGTAGTGTTCTTGCACTTGGGATAGCCGTCACAGCCCAGGAACGACCGGCGGCCCTTGCGCTTGACGGTCATGGTGCCTTCGCCGCAGGCGTCGCAGGGGCGCTTGAGCTCGTCTTCGGTCACGAGCCGCAGCGGCTCGCCGGTCTCGTCGCACGCGATCGTGTGGCGGCAATCGGGATAGCCGCTGCAACCCAGGAACGGGCCGGTGCGCGACCGGCGTACGACCATGGGCTTGTCGCACAGTTCGCACATGTGCTCGCTGACCGTCGGCTCGATCGGCTCGCCGGCGCGATTGACGTTGCGCGTGGTCTTGCAGTCGGGGTATTTCGAACAGCCCAGAAAACGCCCGGTCTTGCTCCAGCGGTACAGAAGCTCGGCGTCGCAATCAGGGCACTTGTATTCGCTCGGCTGGCCGCGCTCGGCCTGCATCGCTTCTCCGGCCTGCTCCAGAAGCTCTTTGAACGGGTCGTAGAACTCGTGCAGGACGTGGACCCAGTCGAGGTGCGATTCCTCGATCTTATCCAGCTCGTCCTCCATATAGGAGGTGAACTTGAGATCCATGATTTTGGGAAAGTGCTGGACGAGCTTCTCGGTCACCAACTCGCCCAGCGCCGTCGCGTGGAACTTGCGATCGACCTGCTCGACGTACCCGCGTTTCTGAATCGTGTCGATGATCGCCGCGTACGTGCTCGGCCGGCCGATGCCGGCGGACTCCAACTCCTTGACCAGCGACGCCTCGGTGAAGCGAGGCGGCGGCGGGGTGAAGTGCTGCCTGGGTTCAATGTCGAGCGTCCCGACCGGCTTGCCCTGCTGGAGCGCCGGCAGAATCGGGTCCTCACTGCTGAGGCCGGCGACTTTCAGGAACCCGTCGAACACCAGCTTTCGGCCGCTGGTCGCAAAGCGGGCCGGTCCGAGCTTCGTTTCGCACGATACGCTCAGCGAGGTCGAGTCCCACTGTGCCGGCGCCATCTGACAAGCGATAAACCGCTTCCAGATCAACTCGTAAAGCCGGTACTGCTCGTTGCTCAGGGCCTTGCGCATGCTCTCGGGCGTCCGCGATGGGTCCGTCGGGCGGATCGCCTCGTGGGCTTCCTGGGTGCGCGCCTGGCGCTTGCCGTAGACATTGGGCTTTTCCGGCAGATAGCGATCGCCGAAGGATTGCTGAACGAATCCGCGGGCCGCGGCCACGGCTTCGCGGGCGAGGTTGGTCGAGTCGGTCCGCATGTAGGTGATCAGACCGACGGGCCCGTCGCCGCTCAGGTCGATGCCTTCATAGAGCCCTTGCGCGACACGCATGGTCCGCGAGGCCGAGAAACGCAGCGCCGTGCTCGCCTGCTGCTGCAAACTGGCGGTCGTGAAGGGCGCCGAGGGACGGGTTATCGTTCGTTTGGTCTTTAGCTCGGAAACGACCGCCGAAGGAGCGGCCTGGGGGTCGAATTCGCCGACCAGCACCGCGTTCTCGAGTTTCAGATGCTTGTATTCCTCGTGCGGCGATCGCTGCACCCGTTCGACGCGATAGCCCAACGCCTGGGCGACGGCGGAGGCGGCTTCGGCGTCGGCGGCATCAAAGGACTTGCCCCGCAGCTCGACTAGCTCGGTGCGAAAGCAACCCTGATCCGAAAGCCATTTGCGAATGTCCTTCTGGGTGCGCTCCCCTTCCCGGAACTTCCGCCAGGGGTCGGCCAGCGACGACGTCGCGGATGGATCGCCTGCGAAATAGCCCGCGATCTTCCAGCCCTCGACGGGCACGAACTCGCGAATCTCGATCTCGCGCTCGACGATCAGCCGAGCCGCGACCGACTGCACCCGTCCGGCCGACAGGCCCTTGGCGATCTTCTCCCAGAGCAACGGGCTGAGCTCGTAGCCGACGATGCGGTCCAGAATGCGGCGAGCCTGCTGGGCGTTGACACGGTCGATGTCGATCTCATGGGCGTTCGCAAACGCCTCGGTGATCGCGGTTTTGGTGATTTCATTGAAGACGACGCGTTTGACCTTCCCGGCGGGCAGATTCAGCGCTTCGATCAGATGCCAGGCGATGGCCTCACCTTCGCGGTCGCGGTCAGTCGCGAGGTAGACGTGGGAGGCTTTGGCCGCGATTTTCTTCAGCTCACCGACGACCTTGGTGCGTCCGGGCACGACCTCGTAAGTTGGTTTGAAATCGTCGCTTACATCGATTCCGAGTTCGCGCTGCGGCAGGTCACGGACGTGCCCCATCGAGGCCTTGACCACGAAGTCGCTGCCCAGGTATTTGTTAATCGTCTTCGCCTTGGCCGGCGACTCGACGATAACCAGGGCTTTGCCGGCGGTGTCGCGCTTGGCCATACCCAAGTCCACCAAATCCTTTCGTGTCAAGTGGTTACGGGCACCTGACCTCCCGATCCGCCCCTATTCAATCGGACATACGACTCGAAAACCTCATCGGTTTTGAATCCGTGTCGTCCTGATGCTTAGCAGGGCAATGCGGTCTGTCAAGCCCGGGATTCGTAACATCCGATAATTAATGCCCATCCGTCGGACTACTCGATATCTCTTTGTGCCATCGGCGGGCGCCGCGCATTCCCCGCATTGGAACGTTCAGCCCCGCCGTGCCCGGCTCGATCGGGCGTGCATCGGCGGGCACCTCGCGTCGCCCGACGATCCCCTATTCCCTTACGATCTGGTAGAATACGCTTTCACTGGTCGCAAGCCGCAGCCAGACCTGGCCGAGATAGGTGTTCGAGCCGAGTGTGGCGACCAGATCGTCTATGGAGGAAGCGATCCGTGAAGCCAACCCACGCCGTCGCGCGGATTCCGCGCGCGTTCACACTGATTGAGTTGCTGGTTGTTGTGGCCATCATCGCCGTGCTGATCAGCATTTTGCTCCCCGCGCTCGGCTTGGCAAGGAAGCAGGCCAAGCGACTCCTCTGCAGCACGAACCTGCGCTCGATGGGCCAGGCGGCGATGCTGTACGCCGACGAAAACAAGGGCATCATCATCCGCACCGATTTCGAGCCCAATCGCAGTCGCGACAACATCCACTTCTCGGTCAGCATGTTGCGGGGTCTGGGCTACGACGGCCGAATCACCGGGATCTACCGGGAGTTCAATCCGCGGCTCGTGGTGCCGATCCTGCGCGAGATCGAAGTGTTCCAGTGCCCCTCCTTCCCCGAGCCGGACCAGGCCTTGGATTACCTGTCCAGCGCCTTCCCCATGCCGTACACCGCGAAAAACATCAGGCTGGATGTAACCGGTGGCGGCAACCGCGGGCGCCAGTCCGAGGGACAACGACAAGACCTATCCGACTACGAAAAGTTCTTTTCGCTCAGCCGTTTCGCGAAGCACAACCCCAGCCGCTTCATCTACATCACCGAGGCGCACGAGAGCTTGCCGACGTTTCGCCTGTCCATGCACGACATGTGGTTCACGTCGCAACTGCCGTTCGGGGCGTTTCCGCGGATCTCCAACGACAAGCGTCATCCCGGCGGCGTCAACGCGATGTTCTTCGACGGCAGCGCCCGCACGCTCTCGTTTTCCAGCATGGACAGCGGCTGGCCCAACAAGCTGAGCAGCCGTTTGCGGCACTTCACGACCGTTCCGCTGGAGTTGGACCGTTGATCGGGATCTTCCGGTTGGATGAGACTGATCTCGACAGCCGCATGACGATCAACGATCGGCCTAGGCTCCGAGCGGGACAGGCCGCGTTTGTAGGTACTGGTAAAGTTTGACGGCAGCCCCTCCCACCGCGAGCCGCTATAATGAGAGCATGACGAAGAAAAAGCCGTCCAAGAAGAAAGCTGCGCCAAAGAAGAAGATCGGGAAGCGCCGCCGGAAGGACGTGGCGAAAACGGCCCTTTCGATCGTTGAGCAAGCCATCGGCGGGAAGCTTT
>JACZRH010000251.1 GCA_022574815.1 Planctomycetota bacterium
CCGCGCGGGCTGAAGCCCGCGGTTCAGAGGTGACTCCACGTGTCCCAGGGTTCGTCATTGCTGCAACGCTTCCTCCGCTCGTCGAGCGTCTAGTTCAGCTTCGCTTCTTCCGACGCTTTCATCCGTTCCAGCGATTCGGCGACCAGGTCCTTGTGATCCTCCGCCGACAAGGTCCGTTTGACGATCCCGCCCGCGACCTGCACCGCCAGCGCCGCCGTCTGATCGTAGAGCTCCTTCACCGCCGTGTCCTTGGCGAGCGTGATCTCCCGCCGAGCCCGCGCGAGCATTTCGTCCGTCTCCTTGCGGGCGTCCTCCTGCATGCGGCGACGGACGACCTCGGCGTCGCGCTTGCCCTTTTCGATCACCGCCGTCGCCTCTTCGCGAGCCTTGTCGATCTGGGCCTGGTACTGGACCAGCAGCTTCTCGGCCGCCTCGCGCTCCTGCCTGGCGGTCTCGAGCGAGTCGCGAATGGCGGCCTCGCGCTTTTGCAGCACGTCCAGCGTCGGGCCCCAGGCGAATTTCTTCAGGATCAGCACGACGCTGCCGAAGATGATCAGCGTAACAATCGCGTTGCCGATCCCGCCGGCGAAAATGTTCGGCTCACCCTCGGACGCCGCCAACGCCGGCGCGCAGTAGCCCGCCAGCGTTGCGAGGACGGCGAGGCGCTTCAGAGCTCGCAGATTCACGAGACATCTCCTCGACACCACACCGGCACGGGACCGCGCCGATGTCGATCGTCGCTAGTGACCGCGCCAACTAGCCCTTCGCGAAAACCGCGATGATCGCGAAAAACGCCGCACCCTCGATCATCGCCGCCGTGATGATCATCGGCGTGAACATGGCGGCGGCGGCCTCGGGCTGACGCGCGATCGACTCGACCGTGCTCTTGCCGATGGCGCCGATGCCGATGCCGGCACCGATGATCGCCAACCCCGCCCCCACCAGACTCAGGCCGGGAATCATGGGTACGGCAGCGGGTACGGCGGCGGCTCCACCCGCAGCGGCGGGCGAAGCGGGGTCCGCGGGATCCTCAGCCCACGCCGCGTCGGCTCCCAGCAGACCCACACCGAAAACCGCTACCGTTACTATCAGAAGGGAGAGTGCCTTGTTCATGTCAGCCAACCTTTCCTTTGTCCTATCGATCCGGCAGATTCGGATCGCGCCGTCTTCCCGAGTTCGAATGCTCGCCGCCGTTCGCGCGAGCCAAGCTCCAATCGCCTAATGCCCGGCCGCCGCCTCGGCGTGCCCGTGCTCCTCGTTGTGTTCCTCGTGATGAATGTTGACCGCCAGCCCGATGAAGACGGCGGTCAGCATCGTGAAAATGAACGCGTGCAGGAACGCGACGAAGATTTCCAGAAAGTAAACCAGAATGCTCGCGATGATCACACCGACGCCGACCAGACTGCCCGCAACGACGGAAGTCTCGTACACCGGTGCGATGAACCCGAGCAGCACCGCCAGCAGAATGTGCCCGGCCAGCATGTTCGCGAACAAACGCACCGCCAACGCCATGGCCTTGAAACCAAGCCCGGCGATCTCCAGGATCGCGACGAACCACGCCAGGTACCACGGCCCCATAAAAAAGTGCTTCACGTAAGCCATGCCGTGAAAACGCAGGCCGTTATACACAACCATGACCAGCGTGCAGAACGCCAGCGCCCCGGTGACGTACAGGTTGCCGGTCGCCGTCCCGCCGATCTGATGGTGGAACATCTCCGCCGAAAATAAGTCCGCCAGCGGGACCATTCCGAGGATGTTGCACGCGAAGATGAAGAAGAAGATGGACCACAAGTACGGCGTGAAGCGGTCCGTATAGTCCCCGAGGTTCGGTTGGAAGAAGCGGTCGCGCAGCGTCTGGCAGAGGCCCTCGATCGCGTTGCCGATACCGCGCGGCACCAGACGCCCGATCTCGTCGCTGCCGGCCCGCTTTCGCAGCGCCCACGGGAGAATCAGCACCACCAGCACCGCCGCCAGCACCTGCATGATGATATGGTTGCTGACGATCGGGAACGACAGAACCCCGCCGTCGAGATTAAAACCGTACACGGTGTGCTGAACGACGTGATCCAGCGGATTGGACGCGAGCAGCAGGCCCGTCATGCACCGCCCCCTGCGACCCTGTGCGACAAACGCACCAGCCCGAACACGTCGACCCCCAGGATCACGACCTGCCCGATCCCCACCCACAACAGCAGCGGCTCGGCCGGTACGATCTCCAACGACCGAACCGCCAAGGCCAACCCGAGTGTGAAGCCGAAACGCACGCCCAGACCCGCGAGCAGCCCCGCCGAAAACTGCTCGAGCGGCCGCCGAACGAAGTAGAACGGCACGGCCGATCCAAGCCAGGCCCCAAGCACCGCAACGCTCAATCCGAGCATCATCGCCGAGCAGCCCGCCGACCCGGCTTGCCGAAGCGTCGGCCAATAGCCGAGCAGCGCCAGCCCGCCGCCCGCCGCAAGGGCTAGCACCGCGATGCGTGCAAATTCGCGAAGCGGGTCAATCCGTGTGCTGCTCGTCGTTCTCATCGTTTCGCCGCACCTGGCGGCGATCCTTCGTCATTTCCTGCTCGGCACTCATCTGCACCGCACGGCGGATGAGATGGTACAAGCCGCCGACGCTCCCCACGGTCGCGCCGGTAATCAGGCCGATGTTCCCGATGTCGAACTTCGTGTCGATCCAGTACCCGATCAGGGTAAAGCCGGCGATACCCGCCGCCAGCTCGGTGCCCAGACCGGCATAACGCATTAGCGACGGGTCCGGACCGCGCGGCGGCCTGTCGTCGCGTTTCGCTTTCATTGCGGACGCCCGCTCGTCACGGTCCTCCGGCTCCGACAGGCCCGCCCTGAAGCCGAGCATGTCGCCCGGCCGCGGACCGTCACGGACAAGCCGCCGACCGCCCGATCCAACCGGGTCGCGAATCCTAGCGTGCGGGCCGCGGGCTTTCAAGCCCCTCGTCTTTCGGCACACCCCTGCCCGCCGACTGGCGTCGCGGGTTCGGATGGCACTGAGACGGTGGCGCAACCGAACTCCTCACGCGAGTGAGCGGCATCCGGAAAGCCGCGAACGGCTGCTCGAGGTGCGCTGATCCGAGAAATAGGCTCGTGCCGCGGCGCGGCACGAGCCTCTCTCGTTCCAAGGTCACAATTCATTCTGCAAACTGAACGGGGCTGCGCGGCCCCGCTATCCGTCCGCTAGGGGTACTGCCGCAAGTTGTCTTGTGCGTTGCTGAACGGCCAGTGTACGAGCGAAAGACCGGGCTGTTGCAAGGCTCCAAAGGGGCGCCAGAACAACCCCGGGGCTCTTTCCCAAATCGTCGCGCCGCCGGTCGGGAAAACATCCAAGCGCCACGACGGCCCGCGCGAAATCAGTTCGGCATTCTTGGGGCCGCCGAGAATACGCCGCATGCGTGGTTCATCCCCCACGTCCTGGTGGCCGGCGGCGGTCGTCGAACGCGCTGAGCCGTCCGCGTAGATCAAATTGTCGATCATCAGCTTACGGTGCCAGCCCATGACGACAACCGGGTCGGGATTGGCCTGGCCGTTGTCCAAGCCGATCATGTTGAAAAACGTCGGCTCGCCGATCAGGATCAGACGCGACGGCTCGGGTAGCGTCGAGGCCCGGTGCCCCCAGGGGCCCATCGCGAACGCGCCGAAATCGCTAACAAAACAGTACAGGCTGCCGCGATAGCTGTTGCCGAGCGTGTCGTAGCAGGGGCGCTCGGCGTTGGTGCGCGGGGAGTCGTCGATGACGGTTGCCGGGGCGTCGGGATAGCCGCGATCGGACGGGCAATGATAAACCTCCATCTGGCCGGTCTCGCGGTCCTCGATGGTCGAGAACATGTAGCGGTTCAGCGGGCGCGTTTTGGCACCATAATACTCCTCGAGGCCCGGGCCGCCGACGAATGCGCCGCAAGCGGCGCGTTCCTCTCCGCACTTCGCGAGGAAGCGTTTGGTCCCCGCCTTGCCGCCCCATGACATCCAGTTGACCAGGCGCCAGCCCCACCTGCCGCCGAACGGTCGCCCGGGCAGGGTTGCCGTGCGCTGCATCATCATCTTGTGGATCGGGATGAGCTGCCCGGCGCGGTCCTCGCTCGCGTATCCTTGCGTGGCCACTCCAATCTGGCGCATGTTCGCCAAGCACTTGGCGCGTTTGCCCTGCTCCTTGGCAGACTGGAGGGCGGGTAACAAGATCGCAATGAGCAGCGCGATGATCGCCACCACTACGAGCAACTCAATCAGGGTGAAAGCCCGCTTTCGCTTCGGTATGGGCATTGGAACTCTCCCAGCCTACCGGCCTATTTCGGCTCGTCTTTTTGCTTCGTACGGCGCTTCAGCCGCCGCCCGGAACGGTTATGGCCGTCCCGCCTCTGGCCCGCTCGGCGTATGCCCCGAGTTCATTGCACTCGGGGCACGGGAACGTACCCTCTTCCGATTCCGGCAGTTCTTTCAGCTCAGCAAACGTCAATTCGGAAACCTGACGGCATTTGTCGCACACGATTCGGTAGGTTCTCGGCCCCGCGGTCGGACTGACGCTGCCGGTGACTTTCTCCCGGGTCAACCCCCGGTACGCCCAAAAGCCGCCGATCAGGACGATCACCACGGCCAGCGTGATCAGCAGCCCCTTGTTTGCCTCAGCGCGGCGAAGAGTTCGCATCGAACTTCCCCGTGCTGTGCCGCCGCTCGTCCGAACAACGAGCACAGCGACGAACTCGTGTCCCAAAGCCAGTTTGTCATCGAAACGGCGCACGTACCTGCGGTCAGGCCGGAATACGGCCGCGCGCGGCAACGACCCTGTTTCAAACTATAGGAGCGCTCCAGGAGTGCTTCAAGGACCGCGATCGTCTGGAATGGCAGTGTCGAACCCTATGCGCGGAGGGGGTCGGCTCGGAATGAATCTTGCCGGATGCGCTCACGGACTCGCCGCGACATGCCGCCCTTGAAGACCGGCTTGCCGCCCGACCGCCAGACAGAGCCCGCTCACGCGGGGTCGATCGGCTTGCCGTGATGCGTCAACCGCGTGGCGTCCGGCGGCCCGAGTCCGGGCGCCGGCTCGGGTTCGGGGCGCGGCAGGTCGGCCAATCGGCTGCGAATCGGAACCTTGACCTCCAACGTCTCGAAGTCGCAAGCGATCTCGAGCCGCAGCCCACGACTTTCGGCCGGGATCAGCACGACGTCTCCGCGTGTGAATTCGCAAACCACCTCATCGCGCCGAAACGTCCCGGACCCTTTCAGCACGATCCAAATCACCATGTCGGTGTGCGGCAATTCCTGCGAGACGCCTTCGACGATCCGCACTTTGTCGATCACGAACCGCTCGCAAACAATAAGGTGCGAGAGGGTGATGAAGGGGCCGGCGACGTGGCGGCGGGGCTGCTGAATCAGCTCATCCCGCACGTTGTAGCGGACGTTGGACAAGCCCTGCTCGATGTGCAGCTCCCGCGGCTTGCCGTCGCGGCCCACGCGGTCCCAATCATAGAGCCGGTAGGTCACGTCCGAAGGCGTCTGGATTTCCGCAACGACGATGCCCGCGCCCAAGGCATGCATCGTCCCGCTCGGCAGGTAATAGCACTGCCCCGCCTTGACCGGCCAACGCCGAAGCAACTCCTTCATCCTCGGCGTGTCGGCGGCGGCCGCGACGTCGTTCGGGGTCACATCCGGCTTCAGGCCGATGAACAGCTCCGCGCCCGGCTCGGCATGGACGACGTACCAGGCCTCGTGCTTGACGCCCGGCACGTCGGCGCTCGGGTCGTCGTCGGGCGGCTTGGGGTGGACCTGGACGCTGAGGTGCTCGCGCGCGTCGAGAAATTTGATCAGCAGCGGAAACCGCCCGTCCGCCAGCGCCGTGTCGCCGTGCAGGCCCCTACCCCAGGCCTCGATCAACTCGGACACGGTTCGGCCGGCGAGCGGCCCGCTGCGCACGCGCGACTCGTTGCCCGGCAGGCTCACCAGCTCCCACGACTCGCCGATCGGTTCGTCACCCGGCAGCGTCTTGTTGCAAACACTCGCCAGCGCCCGCCCGCCCCAAGGTTTGGCTTTGAAGATCGGTTCGAAGATGACGGGAAAGGGCGGCGTGTTCAGCGACAAGTTGGTTTCCTCCGGCGGCGCCGAGCCGCGGCGGCGCGGATCGGGAATCGGCCGCACGGATTGAGCTGCGGAGACACCCAGTTCATTACAGCGATGCTTACGGATCGTAACTCATGCTAGAAGCATAAGATAGCGGCAGAGCTACGGATTTGCAACCGTCCCCACTGCGCCCGCCTGCCTCCTATCTCCAAGTGGCAAAGATTGGCAAAGAAGTAGAAAAGTCACTCGACCTCGCCTTCCTCGAAGCGTTGTTCCACCGGCCTCGCGGGTTTGATTGCCGGCCGGATCGTGTGTTCTGTGCGGCGCGGAAGACTTTGCCGGGCCGCGACTTGCATACCAAGATCGCATTTCAAGGAAAAGGGCTCCGACGCCTTCGACTGCGACCCACTCAAGCACGGAATGGACAAACAGGTTTGATTTTTGCCAGCAAAATGCCAGCAACCCTTGACGACGCTTCGCTCGCGCGGTATCATTCTGCACGATGCCGTGAATCGCCCGGTCGCCCCCGTGTTCACGACGAATCGTCTGGGATTCGGTCCCTCGTTAGCACGCATTCACGCTAGGATCGATCAGCATGAAAGTCGTGAGAGTGAGGGTGAGCGGCAGCCACCTCGGTTGATGGTCCTAAGGAGGCGGAAAGCACCTCCGCTGGTCTAAGACTTTGTTGAAGGAGAGTCGCATCATGAAACGACACCTATGTGTACTGGCAGGGGTCGCCTTGTTCGTCGCCCCCGCGCTCGCGCAGGACTCGGCGTTCCGGCTGTACCTCTCGGATCAGGGCGTTGACGGGAACACGCCGCTCGCCGGGATTACGCCGATACAGGCGAATGTGGATATCATTGATCCGTTAGGCGGGAAGCACCGCCTGTACGTCTGGGGCCAGGTGATCGGCGCCGAGACCCCGCAGAAGTACATCTCGGTCGGCTACAACGCCGTGGGCACCGGTGCCCTTTCGATCACGGGCGCATCGACGTGGAACTACCAAAACATCCTCACGCGCTGGTCGGTTACCAACGCCGGTACGCTCGGCGGCGGAACGCTGCAGAACGTCCGTCTCGCCGGGAACCCGATCGGGTTCTTCGGCGTCGCCGACAACGCCGGCCCCGGCAACTTCGACGAGCAGTACGACCCCGGCACGAAGTCGACCGTCCTCGGTTGGATCGAGACCACGGGTCTCGGCAGCGTCCACCTGC
>JACZRH010000252.1 GCA_022574815.1 Planctomycetota bacterium
TGTCACGATGAACGATTGCACTTTCGTGAAGCATTGCGACGCCCTCGACGAGGGGGCGAAATGCCTGAAGCGCGCGAGACACATCGCCGGCGAATCTTGTCTGATCCACGCTGAGCGCCCCGTTCGGGAGGTACTCTGAGACGAACCATCGTCCCGGACCGTCGAAATCGCGAATCCTCAAGAGATTCGCGTGTGAAAGTCCGGACATGGCAGTGATCTCATTCTCAATACGAGCCTCGGCGTTCTTGGCATCCCTTGCATCGCCCGGCTCGTGCAAGATCTTCAGAGCCCCGAGCTTCTCGGGGTCGTGCGCCTCAGATGCAACGATCGCTTTCACTGCTGCGTGCAGCTTCGCGCACGCCTTATTTCTTTGCGACTCGTAGGGGTTTCTCATTTCCCGCACGGCGTCGAGGAGCAGCACGTAGAGGTCCTTTTCGGAGATCGAACCCTCCGTATCCCGCACCAAAGAGACCCGACCCTGTCCTCCGGCCCCCAAGTCTCGAATGTGCTTCCATCGTCGCTCAAAGGTCTTTTGACCCACCCGTGACACCTCCTGCGCGTCGCGCGCGCCACAGCGTGCGGCCGCGCCGGTGGCGCGGCCGCTACGAATGCGCAGTTCGCTACGGCGTCGGCTCTTCGGCCGGTTTGCGTTCTTCCGGCGAGAAGTAGTGTGTGACCGCCTTGGTGTGCCAGGCCTTGCCGTCGAAGGTCGTGTGCGTCGAGGACGACTTGAAGAAGTCGATCTTGGCGATTACCGGCGAGAGCTTGGCGAGCATGCCGAACAGCTTCATGACGGCCTGCTTCTCTTCCGGCTCTTCGACCATCATGGAGATTATGCCGCCGACTACTGAGACGCCGCCCAGCGCTTGCGCGATCTGCTTAGCCGTGCCGCGATGGTCGGTGTAGGAGAAGGCGTCGGCCGGCTGGTCGGGCACGAGCGCCTCGGACATCAGCCGCTTGTTCTTTCGCACGTTGGGGTGCTTGCCGGCCGCCGTGTCGAGGCAGCGCAGCACGGCCTGCTCGGACGACCCGAGCATGAACCAGCCGTCGCGCACGCCGCACGCCGCCGGCAGCGGCATGAATCCCAAGGACACGTCGTGAAATCCCTCGAGTTTTTCGTCGAGGGCCGGCTCGGTCCGGATCGCGAGCATGGCCAGCATCGGCTGCTGGGCGGCGAGCTCGCCCAGCGTGTCCGAGAGGAATTCGAGCGCCAACGCGAGTTTCTCCCGAGCCGTGTCTTCATTCTTGACCTTCATCATGAAGATCCACGCATCCTGCCCGTCGAGCTTGAACGAGCCGGACACGCTCTCGCCGTCGATCCAGTCGATCAGGTCGCGATGCACGTCGAAGCCGCTCTGCTCCTGGAAGGCCGCCCATTGCGCCAGGACTTGCTGCCCCGGCTCGCCGGTCTGCTTGATGGTGTCCTCGAGATACTTGTAAAGCGCGTCGAGCTCGACGCCGCCGCTGACCGCGAAGGAAACCGTCTCCTTGGGCAGGAATCGGGAGAAGTCCTTGACGGGATGGTTTGCCGAGACAACCGGATAGAGCGGATTGTCGGGTGCATTCTTCGACAACATGGCGACAGCGTCGGTATGGACCGCGTGGCCGGCGGTGTAGCTCACCGTCGCGACATGATCAAGGATGCCGGCCGATTCGAGCAGGCGCTCGAAGATCGTTTTTGCCATCCCGATCCACTGGCCGCTTTGCTCGCCGCCCTCGGCCGCGCCCTCGGCCGCGCCCTCGGCCGCGCTCTCGGCCGCGCCCTCGGCCGCGCTCTCGGCCGCGCCCTCGGCCGCGCTCTCGGCCGCGCCCTCGGCCGCGTGATCGGTCGCGGCATCGGCCGCGACCTTGTCCAGCATGCCGCCGAAAATGTCCTTCATGCCCCTGAGCATGCCGTGCATGTCGAAGAAGGAGATTTCGTCCACAGCCGCCGGCAGTTTCTCGAAAGCGGTTTTGAAGCGCGGGCTGTCGGCGATCGACTTGGCGCCGTCGGTCTTGGCGAGCAGCGCGGCGACCTCGGAGGCCATATTATGCCCCAGGCACAGGAAGACCGTGTCGTCGCTGCGGCCGATCGAGATGACGATGCGCGGCGTTTCCGGCTTGCCGGAGGTCAGGTTCAGGCTTGTCAGATGAATGCCGTTCTCGGTCCGCTTCTCCAAGGCCAGTTCGGTTTCGGCCGCGTTGTTAATCTCCTCGACGATCGCGTCGAGAATGGACGTCAGCCCGGCGAAGTTCCGCGACGCATCGAACTTGGGGCTGCGAACCGCAAGCAGGATGTCCGGAATGCCGATCGGCATGCCCTTGATCGTGGGCAGCGGATGGGGGAATCGCTCGGCGTATACGAACTGCCCGCTTTCGATTTCATTCCAATCCACGCCTTCGAGCAGCTTGGTAAAGCGCTCCATGACGCGGTCCATCTCGGCCGCTTGCTCTTCGTCGAGGGCCGAGCGAATGAGCTCATGCAGGTCCTGGCAGATTCCCGTCTTGAGAAACTCGTCCCACACCTCGCTCCAATAGTCGCGCAGGAAGTCGCGCTCGGGGTTGAAGCGCGATGCCCAGACGATGAACACGTCGTCCGGCACGGCCCGTGTCAGGCCGAAGTCCTCGTCCGCCGCCGCGCGCGGCGCCGTGCTGAAAGAAAGCACTAGCGCCGCGATGCAGCCCGCGCAGCCGATCGCGCCGGTCTTTCCGATCCTCGTGAAACTCACTCGCCTGTTCATCGCAATTCTCCCGTCTGATCGTCTATCCCCGTAATTCCAACCCGCCCACTCTAGGACGGCCGCGCGTACGCCACAATTATAATTCGGCCGTCCGTTCCTAACGACGGAATGTCAAACGGCGGTGTACGAAATAGAAGAATAGCCCGCGGTTCGCCTGTCGGCAGGCCGGACGCCGCGAGGATCAAGCTCGCGAACCGGCGCTGGTGATTTGGCGATTGGGTCCCGTCAGCGTCTGGGTCGCACCCTACGCCACCGGCGATCCGGCAGGGACTCGGGAGAATGGCGGTATTATTGGGACATTCGCTTGCAACTCGGCGGCAAGGCGTGCACCAAGCAACACCCAATCATCACGGCTCTCAAGAGGCATCGGCAGCGGCAGCGGATAAACACGCGGGGGAACGATGCCGAAGTCGGGCCAGTCCGCCGCTGTTTGTGTTACAAAGATCGGAACGCTGTAGAACCACGTGTGCCTCAGCTGATCGGCGCTGCACTTGGAAACAATGACAATGCGTCGAACTAATCGAAAGCCGTC
This sequence comes from Planctomycetota bacterium, assembly GCA_022574815.1. Lineage (GTDB taxonomy): Bacteria > Planctomycetota > Phycisphaerae > UBA1845 > Fen-1342 > JACZRH01. Next base: position 3,253 of record JACZRH010000252.1, read on the forward strand.
GCCCCCAAAATGTTTCGGGAATGGTCGTTTCCGCACCCACCACGGACGGTTTGCCGCTGCGCTACTCCTGGCGCAACGCTACGCCCGCCAAAAACGACGTGACGCTCGTCGTGGTGCCGCGGGGCGCCCGACGGCGTTGGCTCTTCCGCCGATTGGACTGCACCGTGGCCCGGCGTGGCGCCGGTCTGCGGGTGACGGGTCAGTTCGACAGAGCCGCCGCGTCCTCGCGGCGTCCGCCCTGGGGACCGGGCGGCTCTGACCCAGACTGACCCAAACGGACCCGCTACCGGTTTGCGGACGGGCCGCCGATTCGGTTTCAACCCGTCCGCCGGGCCGCTATAATGGCGGAATGCGACCCGTCCTCGCGGTGGGGCCGGGCCGGAATGAGGGACAACCAAGGAATCTCGATGATGCGAAATCCTCGTCTTCGTCGCGGGGGCATGCGAACGGCGGCCCTGGTGCTCGCCGCGACGGTCGTGCTTCTGGCGGGCGGTTGCCCGATCGACGTCGATCAACTGCTTACGGACGTGCTGAACGCCGCTCTGCAGTCGGCGTCGACGTCGCTCGTGGATTCCTTCTCGGATTCGCTCTCGGATCCGCTTCCCTAAGCTCGATCGATCCTCCTGCCAACGTCGGCGGTCACTCGCGTCATGAAGTGGACACGATCAACGAAAACGACCTTTGGCATCCTGTGGATCGCCGCCCTGTCGGTGCTCCTGATCGCCGGGTGCCTCACGCCCGAAGCGCACCGCCGGGATGCCGACCGCGTCGCCTACCGAATCGTCGAGCGGACACAGCGTGACGCACTCGGAAAGACCGAGCCGTTCACGATCGAAACGCCGGCCGAGACACTGCGCCGTCGACTGATGCTTGACCAAAAGCTTCCCTACGCGACGCCGGCCTCGCTGGGCACGTTCGACGTCGAGCCCATCGAACAATGGCCGGACAAGACCTACCTGAGCGTTTCGGACGAACAGACCCGGCCGGACCTGCCGTGGAAGACCGATGCGCCGCTGGTTCTCACACTCGTCGATGCGTTGCAGATCGGCGCCCGCCACAGCCGCGACTATCAGACCCAAAAGGAACAGGTGTATCAGGCGGCGCTGCAACTCGACCTGCAGCGCGACGCGTTTCGCAGCACCTGGACCGGCATCCTCGACGGGTTCTTCAGCCACGAGCTCGAGCGCCCGGTGACGATCAACGACGAGGGCGACACCGACTTGCAGCCCATTTCCGGCACGGAGACGGGTGGGACGCTCGGAGTCACGCAACGCCTCAAGAACGGACTGAGTGTAACGGCGCTGATCGGGCTCGACCTGGCGTCGCTGCTGACCCAACAGCGCTTCTCGTCGCGCGGCGTCTTCGCTGACGCTTCGATCACGCTGCCCCTGCTGCGCGGTTCGGGCGAGTTCGTCGTTACCGAGCCGCTCACGCAAGCCGAGCGCAACGTCGTTTATGCCATTTACCAGTTCGAACGTTTCAAGCGAACATTCGCCGTGCGGATTGCCAGCGACTACCTGGCGGTCTTGCAGCAACTCGATCAGATCAAGAATGCCTCGCAGAATTATCGCGGGCTGATCAGCTCGACCCGTCGCGCCGCGCGGCTGGCCCAGGCGGGTCGCCTGCCCGAGATTCAGGTCGACCAGGCCCGGCAGGACGAACTGCGGTCCCGCGACCGCTGGGTTTCAGCACGGGAGCTATACGGCCGACGGCTCGATGCCTTTAAGATCACGCTCGGCCTGCCGACCGATGCCGCAATCGACCTGGACCGGGAAGAGTTGAGTCGTTTGGCCGTTTCGTCCGAACGTCTGCTCGCCGACGCGGCCGGGCCTGTCACGTCCCGGCCGGACACAACCGAAGAGCTTCCCGACGCCAATGCTCCGATCGAGCTAAAGGAGCCCGACCGCCAAAACGCCGGACCGTTCGAGCTGGCGGAGCTCATGGCCCTGCGGCTGGCGATCGACAACCGTCTGGACCTGCGCGTTTCGATCGGGCGGGTGCTCGACGCCCAACGATCGGCGACGATCGCGGCCGACCAGTTGCGGGCCGATTTGACGTTGCTGGGCAGCGGGGCGGCCGGTGAGCGGCGCACGATCGGGTCGGCGTCCTCTCCCAACAGCATTGTGCGACCCGATGAGGGATCGTACTCGGCCCTGCTGACGCTGGACCTGGCGATCGAGCGCACCTTCGAACGCAACGTCTACCGCGGCAGCCTGATCGGTTTCGAACAGGCCGTTCGCGACGTGCAAGAGCTCGAGGATCAGATTAAGCTTGCGGTGCGGACCGGCTTGAGCGCGCTACTCGAATCGCGTGAAAGCTTTCGTATTCAGGCCGAGGCGGTTCAGCTCGCGGAGCGCCGCGTGATGAGCACCAACCTGTTTCTCGAGGCCGGCCGGGCCGAGATCCGCGATCTGCTCGAGGCGCAGGAAGCCTTGGTCTCGGCGCAAAACGCCCTGACCGCGGCTTTCGTCAATTATCGTGTCGGCGAACTGAATTTACAGCGCGACTTGGGCGTTCTGCAAGTAGACGAACAAGGCATTTGGCAGGAATACTCGCCCTGAATCGGAGGCGATCCATATGAGTAGCGAAACTAGAAACGGACTCAAAAACCACCGTCGGCGGTATGTCTGGATCGTCACCATAGCAGTGGTTGCGGTTGCGGGTATCGCCGGCGTGGCCCGTTCGACGCGCTCGGGAACCTCGGCCAACACTATGCCGACCTTCAGCGTTCGACAGGGTCCGCTCACGATCAGCGTGGTCGAGTCGGGCACCATTCAGGCCCAGGAGCAGGAGATCATCAAGAACGAGGTCGAAGGACAGGCGACCATCATCTACCTGATTCCCGAAGGCACGCTGGTCGAGAAAGGCGAATTGCTGGTCGAGCTGGAAGCCAGCCGGCTGCAGGATGATCTGGTCGAGCAGAAGATTCGCGTCCAGAACGCCGAGGCCGCCTTCGTGCGGGCCCGCGAGAATCTCGAGGTCGTCAAGAACCAGACCAAGAGCGACATTTCGCGGGCCGAGCTCGACTACCAGTTCGCGCAGGGGGACCAGAAGCAGTATATCGAAGGCGAATACCCCCAGGAGCTCAAGGAGGCCGAGTCGCGCATCATCCTGGCGCGCGAAGAGCTCGAACGGGCCGACGAGAAGCTCAAGTGGTCCGAGCAGCTCTACAAGGAAAAGTTCATCGCCCAGACCGAGCTCGACGCCGACCGGCTCACCCACAAACGTGCGAAGCTCGACGACGAGCTGGCCCGCACGGCCAAGCAACTGCTCGAGAACTACACGCACGCGCGGCAGATCGCCCAACTCAGCAGCGATGTGGATCAGGCCAAGATGGCGCTCGAGCGCGTCAAGCTCAAGGCCAACGCCGACATCGTGCAGGCCCAGGCCGACCACAAGGCCAAGGAAGCCGAGTTTGGCCAGCAGCAATCGAAGCTGGAGAAGGTCAAGCGGCAGATTTCAAAGACCAAGATCTACGCCCCGCGGGCCGGGCTGGTCGTCTATGCCAGCTCGGCCAAGAGCAGTCATCGCGGCAACGACGATCCGCTCGACGAAGGCAGCTCGGTGCGCGAGCGCCAGGAGTTGATCTACCTGCCCACGGCCGACGACATGATGGCCGAGCTGCAGATTCACGAATCGAACCTGGACAAGGTGCGGATCGGGCTGCCGGTGCGCGTGACGGTTGACGCCCTGAAGGGCAAGACCTTCATGGGCCGCGTCTCCAAGATCGCCCCGCTGCCCAACGCCTACCGCATGCGCATGAATCCCGATCTCAAGGTCTACGACACCCAGGTGCGGCTCGAGGGCAAGAACGGTGATTTGCGCTCCGGCATGAGCTGCCAGGCCGAGATCGTCATCGACCAGTTCGACGACGCGATCTACGTGCCCGTTCAGGCCATCGTGCGCTCAGGCACTCAGCACGTGGCGTACGTCCGCAATGGACGTGATTTCGAGAAAACCCCCGTGCAGATCGGCTCGGACAACAACCGC
>JACZRH010000014.1:0-27883 GCA_022574815.1 Planctomycetota bacterium
AGAAAACCTTTCTCAAGCCTTTGCACAAGACCCCCGAGTTCTGCGGGACTTGCCACAAGGTCCATCTGCCCGTGGAGGTCAACGCGTACAAGTGGCTGCGCGGGCAGAACCACTACGACTCCTACCTCCTCAGCGGCGTCTCGGGACACGGCGTTTCGAGCTTTTATTACCCCCCCAAGGCCGAGCACAACTGCAACAAGTGCCACATGCCGTTGAAGCCGTCCGACGACTTCGGGGCCAAGTTCTTTGATGACAGCGGCGAACTGACCGTTCACGATCATCAGTTTCCCAGCGCCAACACTGCCATGCCACGCCTGCTCGGCCTGCCGGAGCGGGCCGTCGAAGCCCATCGCACGTTCATGGACGGCGTGATGCGCCTCGACATCTTCGGCGTCAAGGAAGGCGGAACCATCGACGGGGCGCTGCACGGGCCGATCCGACCGCTCCTGCCGACGCTCAAACCAGGTGAAACCTACCTGATCGAAACGGTGATTCGCACGCTCAAGATGGGGCACACGTTCACGGAGGGGACCGCCGACTCAAACGAGGTCTGGCTCGACGTCACCGTGACGAGCGGCGAGCGTGTCATCGGCCGCAGCGGCGGACGCGACGCTACCAGCGGTGAGGTCGATCCGTGGTCGCACTTCGTGAACGCCTACGTCATCGACCGCGAGGGCAACCGCATCGACCGACGAAACGCGCAGGACATTTTCGTGGCCTTGTACAATCATCAGATTCCACCGGGCGCGGGCGACGTCGTCCACTACCGGCTGCGTGTGCCGCCCGAGGCGCGCGGCCCGATCACGATCGACGTGAAGCTCCTGTATCGCAAGTTCGACACGCGCTACATGAAACACTTTCAAGGTGAGGCCTTCACGGTTAATGACTTGCCGATCATGACGCTCGCGCACGATCGCGTGACGCTGCCGGTCGAGGGCGGCGCCCTGCAGGTGAGCAACGACGGTTCGCAGGTCCCCGCGTGGGTGCGCTGGAACGATTACGGCATCGGATTGCTGCGTAAGGGCGATCAGGGTGCGAACCGGGGGGAGCTGCGCCAAGCGGAACATGCTTTCGGGGAGGTCGAGCGGCTCGGGCGGCCGGACGGGCCGCTGAACCGCGCCCGCGTGCTGATCACGGAGGGGCGGCTCGACGAGGCGGTTGTCGCTCTGCGCCAGGCCGCCGAGCACGTGCCGCCCGCGCCGGCGTGGTCGCTGGCGTGGTTCACCGGACTGGTCAACAAGCAAAACGGATTTCTGGACGAAGCGATCGCGAATTTCACGAGTCTGGTGAACATGGACACGGACGAGACGCGGGCGCGCGAATTCGACTTCTCGCAGGACTACCGCTTGCTGAACGAGCTCGGGCAGACGATCTTCGAACGTGCCAAGCAGGAACGCGGCCCGGCCCGTCGCGACCAGCGGCATCGAAGGCTGCGCGAGGCGGCGGGCTGGTTCGAGCGCAGCGTCGAGCTCGACCCGGAGAACGTCACGGCCCATCACAACCTTTCGCTGATCCTGGCCCAACTCGGCGAGAACGAACGGGCGGCCGAGCACCGCGCGCTGCACGCAAAATACAAGCCCGACGACAACGCGCGCGACCGCGCCGTCGCGCTGGCTCGCCGCAAGTCCTCCGCCGCCAACCACGCGGCCGAGGCGGTCGTGATCTATGATCTGCAGCGCCGGGGAGCGTATGAATTGATGCCTGTATCGAGTAACCTCGCCGGGAAATGAGCAACCCGCCGCCCAACCCACCGACGCAAGACGACGAGCTGGTCGCCGCCGACGATCGTGTGATCGGCCGTGCGTTTCGGTGGTCAATGGTGGTGGTGGTCGCTGCCGTCGGCGTTGTCGCGATGGCGAATTGGCTGCTGCGCCGCCCGGAGTCTTCGCCGCCGACCCAAGCGACCCCGAACGCGGTGCCCGAGACCGTCGAAACGAGCGGGGAGCCACCCCCGGTAGTGTTCACGGATATCACGACGGATTCGGGCATCGGTTTCGTACACGAGAACGGCGCCACGGGGGACAAGCTGCTGCCCGAGACGATGGGCGGCGGCTGCGCATTTCTGGATTATGACAACGACGGCGATCAGGATCTGTTGCTGGTCAACTCCAATCGTTGGCCGGAAGCGGCGCCGGGCGCCGGCCCCGCGGCGACCATGGCGCTCTATCGAAATGACGGCGCCGGCGGGTTCGAGGATGTCACGGCGAGCTCGGGCCTGGCGGTCAGCTTCTACGGGATGGGAGCGGCGGTCGGCGACTATGACGGCGACGGCGATGTCGATGTCTTCTTCACCGCGGTGGGTTCCAATCGGCTCTTCCGAAACGACGGCGGACAATTCGTCGACGTCAGCGCCACCGCCGGCGTCGCCGGAGATCCGAAGCAATGGAGCAGCAGCGCGGCCTTTGTCGATGTGGACAACGACGCCGATCTGGACCTTTTCGTCTGCAACTACGTCCGCTGGTCGCGTGAGATCGATCTCGCGGTGGACTACCGGCTCGTCGGCGTGGGTCGTGCCTACGGGCCGCCGATGAACTTCGAAGGCACGCACTGCACCCTGTACCGCAATAATGGCGACGGAACGTTCACGGACGTGAGCGCGGCGGCCGGGATTCAGGTCGAGAACATCGCCAGCGGCGCGCCGGTCGGCAAGGCGCTCGGCGTCGCGCCGGTCGACGTGGACGGCGACGGTTACATAGACCTGTTCGTCGCCAACGACACGGTCCGCAACTTCTTTTTTCACAATCAGGGCGACGGGACCTTCGTCGAGGAGGCGACGCTGTATGGCCTCTCGTTCGACCGCAACGGCAATGCCACCGGCGCGATGGGCATCGACGCCGGCCACTTTCGCAATGATGACAATCTCGGCTTCTTCATCGGCAATTTCGCGAACGAGATGACCTCGGTCTACGTCTCGCAGGACGACCGCTCGCTCTTCGCCGACGAGGCCATCACGGAAGGCATCGGCGGTCCGACGCGGCGGATGCTCACCTTCGGATTGGTCCTGTTCGACTACGATCTCGACGGGCGGCTCGACCTGCTCCAGGCCAACGGGCACATCGAAGACCGCATCAACGTCGTGCAGTCCAGCCAGCACTACCGCCAACCCGCGCAGCTCTTCTGGAACGCCGGACCGGACGGCGGCGCCACGTTCGTGCCGGTCGAGCGCGAAAGCGTCGGCGATCTGGCCAAACCGATCGTCGGCAGGGGGGTCGCATTCGCCGACATCGACAACGACGGCGACCTTGACGTCCTGCTGACCCAGACCGGCGGCCCGCCGCTGCTGCTGCGCAACGATCAGCGGCTCGGCCGCAACGCGCTGCGCATTCGCCTGATCGGGCGCACGGTCAACCCGGACGCGATCGGGGCGTGGATCGAAGTCACGGACGATGCGGGAACGCAGCGTCGACAGGTCATGCCCACGCGCAGCTATCTGTCGCAAGTCGAGCTGCCTGTTACCTTCGGCCTGGGTCGCGCGGACGAGTGCAAGGTGAAGGTCTTGTGGCCCGGCGGGCGCGGCGACTCGCTCGGAACCTTCGAAGCGGGGTATACCTACACGATCGACGAAAGCCGCGGCGTGACGGGGCGCCGTCCGTTTACGACCCGGTGATCACGTCTCCGCTGGTGCGTGAATCCCTTCTCGCACCCGCTCCGCGGGAATCTCCTTCCGCGGTTCGACTTCGCAGGATGGGAATTCTGTCGCGATGGGTGCGAGATGGGAATCTCGCACGAGCGTCGAGCCTTAGTCCGCCCTTGAAATCGGCTGTTTCTGGCGGTAAGATGAACAAGCCGCGGGATGGATCCGGCCAATCCGTTCCAGAGAGGCCGATGATGGACGTTCGCGACACAAATCGGTTTAGACTGCGGCCCCGGGAATACCTGATTGCGCTTTGCGCCGTTCTTGCCAGCACGGGGGTCGCGCGGGCCCAAGCGTCCTTTAGCGGCGTCGGCGACCTCGCAGGCGGATCCGACTCCAGTTTGGCGTGGGCGGTATCCGCTCACAGGGCAGTTGTTGTGGGTCACAGCTTCTCGACCTCGGGTTTTGAAGCGTTCCGATGGCGTACTGCCAACGGAATGCTCGGGCTTGGCGATCTTCCTGGTGGCAGATTCGAGAGCGCTGCCTATGCGGTCTCGGCAAATGGGCTCGTTATCGTCGGTGGAGGTGAATCGGCATCAGGTTCCGAGGCGTTCCGCTGGACGGTGACGGAAGGCATGGTCGGATTGGGAGACTTGCCGGGCGGCCCATTCGAGAGCATCGCACGCGGTCTTTCGGCCGATGGTTTCGTTGTCGTGGGCGAAGGTCACACGGCGCTGGGCAACGAGGCATTTCGTTGGACTCCGACCGGCCAAATGACCGGCCTGGGTCACCTACCCGGCGGCGGTGCCAACAGCCAGGCACGTGCTGTCACACCCGACGGGTTGCTCGTCGTGGGTTCGAGCGATTCCGGGTCGGGCGACAACGAGGCTTTTCGTTGGATTGCCGGAACAGGGATGAGGGGGCTTGGCGATTTGCCGGGAGGAGTCTTCCGGAGTTTTGCGCTAGCGGTTTCTTCTGACGGTTCGATTGTCGTAGGTCAGGGACACAACGCCGCGTCGCGACGTGAAGCGTTTCGATGGTCGGCCGGCGGCGGAATGGTTGGGCTGGGCGATTTTCCCGGCGGCTCATTCGATAGCACCGCGTATGGCGTGACCGGCGATGGCTCAGTGGTCGTAGGCTCGGGCAACTCCGCTTCCGGGTTTGAGGCCTTTATCTGGGACGATGAGAATGGGCTACGATCGCTGCGTGACGTGCTCGTCTCCGAATACGAACTCGACTTAACGGGTTGGGAACTGTGGGTTGCGACGGGAACAAGTTCCCATGGTTGTGCCATCGTCGGGTACGGCCGTAATCCTGCGGGGGTTCTCGAGGGCTGGATCGCGCGGATTCCCGTCGATACGGATGGTGACGGGCTGTTGGACTGCTGGGAAACCGATGGAATTCCCTACATCGACGAGGGCGGCGCCGAGCAGCGCTTCATGCTTCCCGGCGCCGACCCGCTGCACCAAGACCTTTACGTCGAGGTCGATGCGATGGAGAGCTTCAGTTTGAGCAGTGCCGCTGTCGCGCTTCTCGAAACCGCGTTCGCGGGCGCGCCGCTGAGCAATCCTGATGGATCCGATGGCATCACGCTGCATGTCCTCCGCGACGAGACCGATCTCCCGCACGTCGCGGTCTGGCAGACCGACGGGTGCTGGCCACTGGACTTTGACAACTGGCGATTCAACAGCTACGGGACATGGGATGAACGCAACGATCCAGACCATGTGGCGCTGCTCGAAGCCAAGGCCATGGCCTACCGGTACTGCATCGTCGCCGATGGTGCCGCGCCAAGGAACATTCTCGGGTGCTCCGAGGGGATACCGGCTGACAACTTTGTCATTTTCGTTGGTTCCAGCTTCTTCAACACCGATCATGATGAGCGTCTGGCTGCCGTGTTCATGCATGAGCTCGGGCACAACCTCGGCCTGCGTCACGGCGGCGGTGACGACATCAACGGCAAGCCGAACTACCCGAGCATCATGAACTATGTGCTGACGGTGCAGTATAGCTGGGCTAAGCCATGGGCATTCTGGAAGCTGGACTATTCGAGAGAGGGCGCGGGCAAATTTGCGAGTCTGGATGAGTCATCACTTAACGAGCGTGCGGGCATCGGCACGCCAAGTGGGTACTACAGCAACTTCAAGATGCCGTTTGGCGTCAATGAACTGGATAGGGGAAACATCGTCCGCAGAATCAAGTATGTGACACTGGACTACTCTTGGACGGACTTTGGAGATACCGCCGGCACGATGTTCCAAGACGGGAACTTTGACATCTCCGTGAGGCAGGATCTCAACTACGCCGTTAATGACCCCGGTGCGCCCGGCATGCCGAATACCGCTTCGTTTCCACAACCGCCGCACGATCCATACGACGACTGGGCGCATGTGAGTCTGGCGCTGGTAGCGGCCACTGGTGCCCCGGCCAGCGGACCGCCAACTGATGAACTTACAATCGAAGCTCTAGAGTGGATCGATGCGAACTTTCCGCCGCCGCCGGGTTGCGCATTCCTCTGCGGCGACGCGAGCTGCGACGGGACCTTCAACGGCGGCGACATCGACCCGTTCTTCCAGGCCCTCGGCGACCCCGCCGCCTGGCAAGCCGCGCACCCCGGCTGCGATTTGCTCTGCGTCACCGACGTAAACGGCGACGGCCAACTCAACGGCGGCGACATCGACCCGTTCTTTGTTGCGCTCGGCGGCGGCGGGTGTCCGTAGGAAGAATGTGAAATCCGATGTGCGCGACCCGCTTCAGCGCGATTGCGTGGCGCGTTGTGAGGTGGGCGGCTTCGAGCGGCTGAACGCGACGGCGCCGTCGGGCACGCCCAAGCGAACCAGGACCGCCCGTATCCGCGTTTCGTCGCTGCGCAGCGTGCCCTTCAGCGTGATGAGCTGCACGCGCTCGGGTTCGAGCCGGCGCGCGAGCAACAGCAGCTCGGCCAAGTCAGGAAGAGACGCGTAACGCCCATTGACAAACGCCACGCCGCGGAAATCGATCGTGGCTCGATAGCGGCGTGGCCGGGCCGGGCGGAAAACGAGTTTGACCGCGGTTCCTTCGGGCGGGACCGCGTCGGGATTCGCCTCCAGCCACAGATCGGCGCTGCGGTCCGAGCGCACGCCCGACAGGCACACGAGCGCGTCGCCGAAATCGACGACCGGCACGCCGGCGCCGCTGCGATCGCAGGACAGCGTGTGGTCGTCCAGCCGACGCGAGCCGGCGAAAACCCAAGGCCGTGACAGCGGCACGCGGCCGTACTCGCGCTCGCGCGACCAGCGAAACGCATCTTCCGTCCGAAGCCGGCCGTCCTGCTCCCATTCGAATGAGAGCTCCAGCAGGTCGCCGGTGGGGCGGAGGTAGGTTTGCGCCGCAGCGTCCCAAGTCGGCGGCTGCCCCGGCGTCAGGCCGATCAGACCCAGTGCCATGTAGATGTGCGTGCCGCTGGCCGTCAGGCGTACAAGGCTTTCATGCTCCTTGCCGGCGAAGCACGCCAGGAACTCGATCGGCCCGTCGCGGAGCGTGACGCGCGCGTCGACGACGACCTCGCGCCGCCCCCAGTCGATCGAGACACCCGGCTGAAACGCCACACGCTTGGGCGGCTGCGTGGCGGGCTGGGAGGTGGGGCGCGAAGCGGCGGTCTGCGGGGCAGGCGTGCCCGCAGCGCAGGCCAAGAGCAGGTTCCACGAGACCAGGCCGGCGCCGAACCAACGCATCCGGAATCTCTTCGCTGTCGTTGGAAAAGTGAACGCCCGCCGGCCACGCTCGGGCCGACGGGCGTTTTGTTCACGAAACATTAGCACTGCGGCGTTCGTCCGCGAAAGTCGCGGCGCGTCCTAACCTTCGGAGGTGTCGAAGGTCGGGAAGGCCTCTTCCTCGGCCTCCTGCTGGATGACGATGCGCGTCTTCAGCAGGATCAGCAGGGTTTGCGTGTCCTTGATCATGGTCGTGTTGGTGAAGGCACGTTTCAGGATCGGAATCTTGCTCAGGATCGGCACGCCGGCTTCGACTTCGATTTCGCCGAGCTGCTTCATGCCGCCCAGCAGCACGGTCCCGCCGTCGGGGATCGACACGGTCGTGTTGATCGTGGCGAACTCCTGGTCGAGCAGGGTGATGAACACGCCCGGCGAATTGCCGCTGGCGCGCTGGACCTCGAAGCGCTCGAAGCTCGGCTCCTTGGTCTGCGTCGTACGAACGGTGACGGTCACGTAGCGACGATCGGCGCTGATGGTTGCCTCGACGTCGAGCGAGGCACCGCTGTTGGCGGTATTGATGATGGGCGTGAAGCCGACCACACCTTCGGCCAGCGACGGGATCACGCTCGAGACGAACTGCCGGGCGCGGCCGACGGTGATGTTCGCGCGCTGCCCGTTGAACATCATGATGCGCGGGGCCTGGACGATGTTCGAGCGCGAATTGGCCTGCGTCGCGCGAATCAGGAAATCGATCTGCAAATTGTCGAGGAACGAGCCGGCGATGCTCAAGGCCGGCGAGGTTCCGACGGTCGAGGCGAACGAGCCCGGCACGTTGGTGTTGAAGCCGCCCGGGTTCGTCAGGGCCAGCGAGTTCTGCTGAATCGGCACCGGCGTGAATTCGCTCCAGTACGGCAACACGCCGGCCGTCAGCGGCACGAACGCGGCTTGGGCGAATGGCTGGAGGATGCCGGCCGTCTGTGTGAAAGGCGTTCCGAACCCCGGCGGCGAGGCGAACTGTCCGATCTGCGTGAAGGGCCGCGGGACCAGCACATTGGCGCCGGTGAATCCATCGACCAACGGAGCGCCGGTGGAGGTAAACGAACGGTCGAAACCCGCCGAGGAGCTGTTGAGCACGAAGTCGAGGTCGATGCCGATTTCCTCGAGGAAGTTCGAGCCGACCGTCAGGAAGCGCGTCTCGATCGCGACCTGCAAGGCCCGCGAGAGGCGAAGCTGGCTGAGCAGGTCGGCGACCTGGCGGTGCGAGTCCGACGTGTTGAAGACGATCAACTGCCCGTTGAGCTCGCGGATCGACGCGTCGCCGCCGCCGGTCTCGCGCCACGAATCGGGCTCGACGGTCGAACGGATGATGTCCATGATCTCGTCGGCCTTGCCCGGCTTGTCGTTCGCTTCGGCGTAGTCGTCCGCGAAATTCTCGCTCTCGAAGAGCATGTTTCCGCCGGCGCTGTCGATGGAGACCCCACGAGCGAGCTGATTGAGCGCGTGGGCGGGGTCGAGTCGGGCCGCATTTACGAAGTGCGGGATATTCACGAGCAGGTCTGAGATGTCGTAAACGAGCAGATCCTTGGCCTGGTCGAGCTTTGCCTTCGAGGCGATGCGAATCAGGCCGTCGCTGATCGAGAACGCCAGCGCAACGTCGCCGCCGACCTGTGCCAGGACCTCTCGGATCGCCACGCGGAAGGGCACCTTGCGGAGTTTGATCGAGACGGGCTTGTCGCGATCGATCGCGTTGGCGTCGAGGTCGTCCCAATCGACGATCAGGTTGACGTCCTGCATCTCGCGCAGGTTTTCAAAGACGGCCTCGAGCGGCACTTCCTCAAAGAGGAACTCCGGCAGCACTTCCTCGAGCTTGCGGTTCAGCTCGAGGTCCTCATCTTCCGAACCGAGCGACGAGCCGGCGGTCCGTCGCTTGGCGCCGAGCGCCAACCAGTTTTCGGGATAGAGCACGTCGTAGTCCCAGGGAATCAGGGCGTCGTCGGAGATCGCGATCGCGCGCCGCGACTCGCGGCGCATGCTGTCCTTCGTCCGCCGCTGCATCTGGAACCAGTTGGAGTCCTCGGCCACTTCGAGTTGGTTTCGGGCCTTGGCGTTGGCCGGATCGACGTGCAGGATCTCGCGCAGCACTTCCGCGGATTCGTTGAAACGCTGCTCCTTGCGAAGCTGCGATGCGGAATTGAAAAGCTGGGTGATCTTCTCACGCCGCTGCTCTTCTTGCAGCTTCCGGCGGGTTTTCAGCCGTTGCAAGATTTCCTTGCGCTGCTTTTCGGCGGTGCGCTGCTGGTACGACTCGTACTCGTCCGCGACTTCGCGCTTCAGCGTCGTGGCGGCCGCTTTTTCCGCCACGTATTTGGAGGCCGGCTCGGCGTACACGCGGGCGGCCTCGATCACCTGAAACGCCTGGTTGGCGAGTTGGCGGGCTTTGTCGAAATCGTTGGCCGTCACCGCCGCCCGGGCCTTGGTGGCCCGGTCCTGCATCGTCGCGACCGCCCGCTGCCAGCGCAGCTCGTCGAGCTTGCGGGCTTCCTCGGCCACGGTCAGCCGACGCGGGGCCGTCCGTACCGGAGCCGGTTGGGCTTCGGTCTGCTGTTGTTCCGGAGCCACCCGAGCGGCGGCTTGGGGCGGGGCCGTGGTCTCGGCCGCGGTCTGAGTGACCGGGCCGCGCGGCTTAGCCGCTTCGGCCAGCCGATTCTTCTCGCCGACGCGATTCCGCTGGTCGGTGGCTTCCTTGCGGAAGTCGGCCGGGGCGTACTCGTTCTCGACCACGATGCGGTACAGTCGGTCGGCGTCCTGCCAGCGGGCCTCGTCAAAGGCCTGGTCGGCGGAGGCCATGTCGTGTTCGGCTTTCTTCTTCCCCTGAATCGCTTTGGGCACGCTTTCGAGCAGCCGGCTGAGCTCTTGTTTCTCGGCGTCGCTGAGCGACGATCGATCGACTTCGAGCAGCTTTTCCTGAGCAGTGACGTAGTCCTGCCCGTCGAAAAGCGCGACGGCTTCCCTCAGCAGCTCGCTTTGGGCCGCCGCCGGTGAGACGACGCCCACCATAAGCAAAAAGGCCAAGGCACTGATGAGCCGCACAACGATTCTCATGAGGGTCTCCTTTTTGGTATGGCACGCCTTGGTAAGGGGGCTCCCGGCGTACCGGCCGGTGTCACACGGGCGGGTGTGTGTCGTACGGCCTTGCAGGTATCTCCAACCACCACTTCACAACGACGGTCGGGATGAATGAATGAGTGCGTTTTCTCGCTCGCGTGCGTTTTCTCGCCCGCGCCCGCCTTCTCGCTCGCCACGGGAGTCTATCTGCCCATGGCCTGTTCCGCAACCGGAAATCGGCCGATTTTTGACGGAAAGCCGTCAGATCAACCTTCGGTGATGCGCCGGGTGGCTGAACTGACGACTGCCCGTCAGTTCGAAGCATCGGCTATAATTCACAAGTATGAGCGAATCGCGCGAATCGTCAAGTACGATCGAACTCGACATCCGAGGAATGCACTGCGGTTCGTGCGTTTCGCTGGTGGAGAAAGCCCTGCACGGCGCACGCGGTGTTCGCACGGCCAGCGTGAATCTGGCGACGCAACACGCAACTGTGCTGCTGCAAGCCGACGCCGGTCCGCCTGATCCGGACGACCTCGTGTTGGCCGTGCGCAAAGCGGGTTACGACGCCGATCCGGTCGATGCCCGTACGGCCGCTTCCCGCAACCGCGCCGACGAGCGCGCGGTCGTGCTTCGAGCGCAGATTCGCGGCATTATGCTGGCGCTGGCTTTCGGTACGCCGGTGGTCGCCGTCGCACTCGCCGAACGGTTACTGGGGTGGCGTCTGCCCGGCGTTGAGCCGCGGCTGTTGTGGATCGCACAAGCGCTGCTGACGTTGGCGGTCTTCGCAAGTGCGGCCGGGAGCATGTTCGCGGGCGCGCTGCGGGCGCTGCTCGCCGGCGGCGCGAACATGGACGTGCTGGTCGTGCTCGGGGCCGGCACCGCTTTCGTCAGCGGCGTGATCGGAACCGTGGCCGGGGAGCGTTCGTTCGTCCTGTTCGAAGCGGCCGTCATGATCGTCGTATTCGTATCCGTTGGGAAGATGCTCGAAGCGCGTTCGCGCGGACAGGCGTCGGCGGCGCTCGAGGCCTTGCTCACACGCATCCCGCGCGAAGCGCTGCGCGTCGTGGGCGAGAAGACCGAGACCGTGGCCATCGACGACGTCCAAGTCGGCGACGTGCTGCGCGTCGCCGCCCACCGCGCGGTGCCGGTCGACGGCGAAATCATCTCGGGGCGCGCGACGGTCGACGAAGCCATGCTGACCGGCGAGTCGCTGCCGGTCGAGCGCGAGCGGGGCGGTCAACTGCTCGGTGGGACGCGCGTCGTGGACGGGCTCGTCGATCTGCGCGCCACTGCCACCAGCGGCGAATCCGCCGCCACGCGCATCGCCCGGCTGGTCGAGCAGGCCCAGGCATCCAAACCTCGCTTGCAGCGCTTGGCAGACCGGCTCGCCGGCGTATTCGTGCCGTGCGTGGTCTTTCTGGCGCTCGCGACGTTCGCGGCCTGGATCCTGTTGTCGGACGCCGGCACTCTTTGGGCACTAAAGCGCGCCATCACAGTGCTGGTCGTGGCGTGCCCTTGCGCGATGGGGCTCGCGATACCGACCGCCGTGCTGGTCGGGACCACGCGCGCCGCCGAGCACGGCATTCTGGTCAGGGACGCGTCGGCGCTCGAGGCCGCCGGTCGCGTGCGCGAGGTGCTGCTCGACAAGACCGGGACGCTGACGATGGGCCATCCGCAGCTTGAACGGATCGAGCCCATGCCGGGGCACGAAGAATCCGAAGCGCTGCGCGCCGCCGTCGCCCTCGAACAATTCAGCGAGCACCCGCTAGCCGCCGCGCTGGTTCGCGCCGCGCGAACCCGCGGTATCGACCCGCCGGACCCGGACGAATTTGAATCCCAGCCGGGCCGTGGACTACGCGGCCGTGTCAATGGCGTTCGCACGGTGGTGGGGAGTGCGGCGTGGCTGGCGGCCAACGACGTTTCGCCGGATGGATTTGTCGAGCGAGCGGACCACCTGGCGGCCAGCGGCGCGAGCGTGATTTGGGTGGCCCAGGGCGGCGTGGTGACCGCATTGCTGGCTTTCGCCGACCCGGTGCATCCTGAATCGGCCGCGGCAATCGCCGAGCTGCACCGCATGGGCATCCGCACGCGCATCCTCTCGGGCGACCGGCACGCCGCCGTAAGTCACATCGCCGGGGTGATCGGGGTGGATACGTTCGAGGCCGAACTCTCCCCGGACGACAAGCTCGAACGCGTGCGTGCGTTGACCACGGGCGGTCACCGCGTCGCGATGGTCGGTGACGGGATCAACGATGCTCCGGCGTTGGCGGCGGCGGACGTCGGCATCGCGATCGGCACCGGCGCCGACGTGGCTCGCGAGGCGGCCGATATCTGTCTCGTCGGCCATTCGCCGCGCCTGATCGCCGAGGCCGTCCGCATCTCGCGGGCCAGCGCCCGCGTGATGAAGCAGAACCTGTTCTGGGCGTTGATTTACAACGTGATCATGCTCCCCGTCGCCGTGCTGACGGCACTGCCGCCGTCGCTGGCGACGGTCGCCATGATGTTCAGCTCGCTGAGCGTGGTGGGCAACTCGCTGCGTCTGCGGCGGATGCTCTGAGCGATTTTCGGCGATGTTCGCGGATCGCACGGAATTTGCTGGCGCAACACAGCGCGCTTGCTCACGAGCGGCGCGGCGATGGCGGGCCGCTTCGCTACTCGACGGGGCCAGGGGTTTCGCCGTCGGGATGACTCGCAACTTCCCCGTTGTCGCCGCCTGGACTACTCGCAAGCTCGCCATCGTCGGGCGGCGATGTGTCGCCCGATGCCTCGCGGTTCTGGCGGCGTTCCCGTTTCTCCGCCGCTTTCTTGGCTTTATCGAGTTCGCGTTGCCGTTTTTGGTATTCGCGTTGGCGCTTATGCGTCGAGGGTCGCTTCCTTGCCATCTTGACTCCGTAACGAGTGCTTCGTCTGCGTCAGGCCGGAATGGCGTCGCCGGCGAGCCGGCATGCAAGCCACCGATGCCGACTCAGGTGCGTTGCGCGACACCGCGGGGCGTTTCACGCCCCCCGTGCCGCCTCATCCGCTCGGTTCCAATTGTTCCAGTTTGGCGTTGGCTCGAGCTGCTTAGGCAGCCGATCGGGCATCTCAACGGCGAATGCCAGTGCGACGTTGCTGCACGGCGTAGTCCGAGCGACGACGGGCTTACCAGCGCCCGCCGCGTCCGCCACCGCCGCCACCCGCGGGCCGCGGCTTGGCTTCATTCACCTTGATCGCCCGGCCACCCTGTTCCTTTCCATCCAGCGCCGCGATCGCGGCCTCGGCTTCCTCGTCCGAGCTCATCTCGACGAATCCGAAGCCCTTGCTGCGGCCGGTGTCGCGGTCGTTGATCACGCTCGCGCTGTCCACGGTCCCATGTTCGGCAAACATCTGCTGGAGGTCACTGTCCGTGACGTCATAGCCGAGGTTTCCTACGTACAATTTCCGACCCATCATGAATCTCCGATTGGCCCGATGTCCATGGTTCTATCCTCGCCCTCACCGCGACAGTCCCTGGCGACCTGGTCCGTCGGGCAAGCTTTCCGACGCGGGCGTGGCCGGACGGAGTTTTCTTTCCCACGGGGAGTAGTCCGGAACCGAAGCGCCAGTGCTGGCAAGGTGTGAGTTTGGATTCTCGGGCTCTTTACGTTGCCTGCGGCCTGAGCCGCGATTCGCAACCCGACGACGTGCCACGCCGGCCGGAACGACCCTGCGTGTTTCACGGCGTCAGGCCATCCATCGAGCATTCGCGATCAGGCCGTTTCCGGAAGAAGCGCCCGCGACGGCGGGCCGGGCCTCGGGAGAAGGAGAGATCGGCGAAGATCGTCAAGGATGTAAGCCTATACGCATCGTGCCCGCGCGGCAATGAGGAATATTGCGGCCTCGGCCCTGTTGCCGGGGTCGTGCGGGCGGGTCAGCAGTCCGGCCGCCGTCAATCCACGCGGTCCGTGCTGCGGACAGGTCCGCTCGGAACATTTCCGCTGTTTGTTTGCTCGGCGGCAGGGCGAACGCCTGCGCCGTGGGCAGCTTGTGCTTCAGGTGGTCCTTCAAGGCGTCCGCCGTGTCGGATCGAAGAGGAAGCGTGTTCTCACGGCGGCGCTTCGAGCCTGTGGTACGAAACCAGACGGACCGCTTATAAGCCGCGATTCTCGACGAACCGAAACAGACTGCTGGGCCGCCGGACCCGCCCGACGGGCTACGGGCGAACGGCGGCCGGATCAATGGGGCGGGTCGGCCTTGAGAATTCGGCGGCGAGTCGGCCCCCGGATGCCGGCCGCATTAGGCGCGTCACGGGGCGACGATCGTCGCCGACTTGCAGGCCTTGACGCGGATCGTGCCCGCTTTGTGTGTGAGCTTCCCGTTGCAGGTAAAGTTGTCGCGCAGGTTGAGCAGGGCGCTCGACTCGATCGTGATGTCGTTCGGAACATTGTTGATCGTGTCGGTAACACGGAATTCGGCATGCTGGCCCTTCATCAGCCACGCCGGGGCCGTGGAGGCGAACTTCACATCATGGAACTCGACCCGCCCCTTGGGGTCGGCCTTGATCGTCTCGGCATTCAGCGACGTGCCGGAAATCTCCAAAACGGGGCTGAACGCGCTCCCTCCAAGGAGCCCGAACTCCATGACGCCGTTGATCCCTTTGACACCAAAGAAGGTCGCATCGTGTTTGACGCTGATGAGAAAAATGAATTGCCCGATGACATTCAGCTCGCCGCTGCCTTCCGCGAACTCGACGCCTTCGCCGTCGGTGCTGTCGCGGATAAACTCCGCTGAGTCGGTGGAGTTGGCGGATTCTGTCGCCGTGAAGAAGCAGAACCTATCGACCGGGACGGTGAACGTGACCCAGTTGTGGACCTCGAGTTGAGCCGGGTTGTTGCCGGCTTCCTCGAAAACGATCTCACCCCAAATGACCGAGGTCATATCGGCGTTCGGGTCGCCGAGCGTGAGTTTCCGGCCTTGGATGACGAGCTTGATCAGTGCAAGCGACTCGGTACTGACGATGTCGAGCGACTTGCAGGCGGCGTCGTCATCGGTGATCTCGATCGTCAGATTCTGGCCGCCGAACTGCTGATCCGGATCGATGAGGACCGTGTCGTCGCCATCCGGCTCGCCAGTGGGGTTCCAATTTGAGTCGGCGTGCCAGTTTGCCGTGCCGGTGACGGCGCCAACCCAGGTTTTGCCGTAATCGCCGAAGGCCGCCAAAGGCGCCGAGAACAACGCCAGGATGGTCAGAAAACGTCTCAGATGGTTACTCATTTGTAGATCCTCCTTCATGGATAAAGCGGAAGCCAAACAGAAACCGCTCGTCGCCTTGTTCAGGGACATTGCTGAACTGTCAACGTCGCGGGCTCGCTGATTTGCGCACACTGCGACGATGTCACTACCACGTCGTAGACGCCGCTGTCTTTCAGTTGAGCGGCAGGGATGATAAACAGGCTGGAGGTGGCGCCAAGAAAATTGACACCGTCCTTGCGCCACTGATAGGTAAGGTCCGGCCCGATGGCGAGGACACTGAAGAGGACCGGGTCGTTCTCGCAAACCGTTTGGCTGGCCGGATGCGTGAAGATGAGCTGCGCAACGATGATCGTAGCCGGGTCGCTCACGACCGTACTGCACGGGTTCGTGACCAGCGCCTCATAGGTGCCGGCGTCCTGGGCCGTGACCGCGCCAACAGAAAAGGTTCTTTGCGTCGCACCGGCGATGGCCGTCCCGTCCTTGCGCCACTGGATTTCCAAGTTGACGCCGCTGGCGTCAACGCTCAGCGTAAGCGCATTTCCGACACACAAAGTTTGCCCTTTCGGCTGCCGGCTGAGGGTGATTTGGGGGCAGTTGATGCCGGCCAGACAATCAAAAAAGGGATCGATGTCGGCGCCATTGAGGGTCCGGTCGCAGTTCATATCGCCGTTGAGGAGATTGCAACCAGGATACGCCGACTGATAGGCGGCCGGATCGCCGAGCGCAAGAAAGAACGGGTCGATGTCGCCGCCGTCGAAGCGGTCGTCGCAGTTCATGTCGCCGGTCGGGAGCCGTCGCAGGAAGCGAATCTCCGTGCCCGGCCAATCGCCGGACAGCCAGGCGACTTCGCCCTTGTTGTTGATCTCGCCGTCAGTATTCCAAAAGGGGTCGTCGGTAAGCTGGCGGAATTGGCCGTTCAGGAAGAGATGGGCCTGCCAGCCTATGCCCGCGTGCTGCCGAATAAAGTACATATCGCCGCGGTCGTTCAAGTTGGGGTTGCTGCCACGGTCGTCGAAGAGCGTAAGCACCCCGCTGTCCCATAGTTGGATGCCTTCTTCTAACGTAGCGAGATTCTTAAAACGCCACGCACAGACGCCGTTGTTGTTGATCGTCGGCAAATGTGCCACAAGGCCGGGCTCGCTGAGTGTCGTAACGACGCCGTTCGAGAATAGTTTGATCAGCGAAATCCAATATCCGCTGGGGCAAAAGTCGTACTCCGTCCAGACGATTTCGCCGTGATCGTTCAACGCCGTGGTCTGATTGCTAAATAAGTTGTCGGTCAACTGACGAATCGTTTGGCCGTCATAGAACAGAACGTCCGTGGCCGCAGCCCCGCAGCCCGCGTCCGTCCAGCGCGCCCAGGCGATCTGCCCGAGGTTGTTCACGTAGGGCGACAGATCGTCCAGGGCGTCGAACGTGAGGCGCGTGACCTCGCCGTTCGGACTGCGAACCATGATTTCCTCGGTCCCGCCGTCGCCGATGGCCTTCGACCAAACGATGGTCCCGTCGTCGGCGATCTGCGGTACGCCGTCCCACACGTTGTCGCGGGTGAGCCGGGTGAGGGAGCCGTCGATGTCGTACAGAAACAGCTCGCTCCCGTCCCAGCCGGCCAACCGTCCCTCGAACACGATTTGCCCGCGATTGTTCATCGCCGCGTGCAGCTCCGGATAGGGTGTGTTTGTGACTTCAACCAATTCGTACCCGGCCGGGACCAACACGTCGGCAAAGACCACGGGCGCCACCATCGCGCAGCAAACCGCCGGAAGTATCACAAATCTGAACATGGAAAGCCCCCTTTCTAATTCGCGATTATCTCGGGCCCGGGACTCATCACCACGTCAACGTCAACGCTGCTTTCAGTCGCGTCGATCGTGTACGCCTCAACATTCATCGTGACGTTACCGCCGTCGAAGGTCACGTCGCCCTCGCAGGTTAGCGTTCCGATCCCCTCGTCGATCAGATCGACCGAGTAGCCCCCGGATTTGAATGGGATCGTTGCATTGTCGGCTGTGATGTTCGGAAAATCTTCGGTGTCGCAGAAGACGGCGCCCCAGTTACACGAACAGTCCCAGGCATCCGATGTGGGACAATTTCCGGTCTACGTGTAACTGGTCATAAACGCCGCCCCCACGCAGGTCGCCGCCACGGCGATCAAGCCCCCTCCGATCAGAATTCGTATCCGTCTCATGTTGAAAACTCCTCCCATCAAGATGTGAATTCGGCGCGGCGGATGGAGAGCTTGCCGCTCTGCCACGCGCCTTCCTACCGCGCGCGGCACACTGCCGGGCGCCGGAAGAATGAGCAAATTTGCGCCAATCACCGCCGCACCTGAGGCGCCCGTGATCGCCGGGCTTCTAAGGCGTTTGGCGTCAACCGTGCTGCACATCGCGCCATCGGCATTCCACCCCTGGCCGTTCGTATTAATGCTCGTGGAGTTGAGAGGACGTGATGCCGAGACGTAGCTTCACGGGCGCGCGCCGGTCGCGGGAACGATTGAATTAGAGAACATGCCGCAGTCCCGTTGCGCCTTGAATAAGCGCTGGCGAACCACCCTGGTGGATCGGACTTGGCGTGCCCGCCTCTTTAGCTGAAAGATAATCTAGGCCGCTGCGGCTTGTCAACGGGCCTGCGCAAAAATCCTTTGAAAAGGCGGGAATTTGCTCGAGGACTAAGGTCATGTCCACGAACGGGTTAGGTGGGTTCCCACTCGATATTGCTCGAAAATCGGAAAAAAGAACCACTGCCGGGAATGGGCATTCGCCCCGTGATGCGGCGGCTGGGCCGGAGCAGCTTGCGCTGTGGTCCGAGAATTTAACGTCCGCCGTTGGTTATATCGCCCCACCCCGCTCCAGTGTGCGGGAACCGTTCCACAGAGGGCACAAAGAACACAGAGAATGATGGCGCAAGCGGTTGGGCCGCGATTGGATCGCGTCTTGTTACCTCAGAGAGTGGATTGGCTGATGCGGCCCCGTCTTGAGCAGCCCTTCTTCTGCTTGACTCTGAGATCTCCGCGTGCTCTGCGGCGAACGATTCGGGCTAGGGCTTCGATTCGGAAACGATGATCCGCGTCACTTCCGCATCGAGATCGACCGGTATCGTCCGGCCGTCCACACGGACCGTCGGTGGAGCCAAACCGCAACTCCCCGGCCGAATCGCCAGCACGATGATCTCCTGAATGTGGGCACCCGGCGCGATGTTCCCGATGACGAAGGAGACCGAATCGAGCCGGTCGATGCGGGGCTCTGCGAGCTTTCGCGTCTCGATGGGATCGCGCTTGACCGTGTAGCACGTGGCGGGCAGGCGCTGCTCCCAGGCCACGTTTCGGAGCGGATCGCCGGACCAGGTGAATTCGTCGCGAATGAGCAACAACTGCCCCGGCGCCACGGCCTCGCCGCGGCGGAGGAATTCCCGCACGTACTCGGGGGACTGAAGCCCCTCTTCCGTCACGGTTCGCATTCCGATGGGTTTTCGCATACCCACCGGCGTGAGTGTGAGCACCGTGCGTTTCAGAGCCAGCTTGTGGCCCGGCTCGTCGGACGTGTCGCGCCGATGGATCGCGGCCGCGTCGACCTGCTGTGGGGCTGTTACGCGACACGTTCCGCGCCCGGTGTACTTCGTTCCGCCTGCCGTCACGTCCACGTCCAGCGTAGCGACGCCGGCTCGCGCGGCCTCCAGAGAAACCAGCAGGGTCTCGCGCTGGCCGGGCTGCAGCGCCAGCCGATAGCCGCCCGCGTCGGGCGAAAACCGCAGCGGCTCGCGCTGCGTGAGACGCCGAACGGACTCGATCGCGAGTCCGTCGGCGTTGCGAACGGACACTAGTGCCGCGGTCGGGGTTTGCAGCGTGTTGGAGATGGTGATCGCGGCCGGCGTGCGATCACCGACCTGAAGTGTATCCGGCAGATCGACCATGACGCGAACACCTTCCGTCGCGTCCAGGAGCAGGGTTTGGGTCGCCACCGATCCTTCGGAATTGCGGGCCGTGACGATGAGCCGATAGCGGCCGGGTTCGGACGGAAGGGGTACGCTGAATCGCGCTCGCCCGTCGACAGCCGCCAGCGCGTCGGTCCAGAGTGTTGCGCTCTGGAACAGACCCGTGCGCAGCGCCGGCGAAAGGATGGATCTCTCGTCCGCCTCGGCGTTCGTGCGATCCGGAATCCAGCCGCCCATGCCAAGCGACGGTGCCAGCGTCGGTTCGTTCGGCCCGCGGCTCGGGTTGCGCGTCGGACCCGGCATCCAGTGGAGGGTTCCGCGGCCGCGCGCGTCGATGAGCCGTGCGACGATGGAGGCAGCCGGCGGCCGCTCGCCTCGCGTGGCGCAGGTGATCTCCACTTCGGCGTTCAGCCCCGGTCGCAGCGTCTGGCTCAGGAGCGCGAGCGTCAGTTCCAGCTCGCGCTCCGGTTCCGGACGCACGTGCCGGCGGCTGATGCGCTGCACCCCGCCGGCATCCATCCCGACCAGCCACACGCGCGCGTGTAGCGACCGGTAGCGCTCCGCGGGAAGAAACACCTCCCGCGCGCCCACGAGTTCGCTCAGCCGGCGCGCCGCCAGCGGCTCCCCGGCCTCGGCCAACACCAGCAACGGCCCGGCGCGCTGACCCTCGAATTGCACGCGGATTCCCGGCTTTTGATCCATGCGGCCGAAGCGCGCCTCGCAACGCGGCGCGGCCTCGCGCCCGGCTTCGTCGTCCGCGGAGTCGCACACGGTCAGGATGCGGCGAATGATGAGCGGCTCGGCGGTGTCATTCGGCAAGGTCGCAACGACTTCATACGATCCCGGGGCGGGCGCGATCCACGCTTCACTTTCCACGCCGGCGGGCGTCGGGAATGCACGCACGATCGCGAGCTCGAACCCATCCTTGCGAATCTCGAACTTCGGTTCGGCGGTCGCGGTCCGACCGGTCGGATCGAACCAGCCGAATCGAAATCGAACGGCCTGTTGACTCACCGGTTGCGGCGGCTCCCAACCCAACCAGGCCTCGACGGGCCGCGCGCCGCGCAGGGTCGAGACGTCGGCGACGACGCTACGGCCGTCCAACTCCTCGACTTGCAGCCGGATACCCACCGCGGCCGGGTCGTCAGGGACCTGAAAGAAGATCTCCGCCAGAGACAGCTCGAAACGGCCACTCGTGTCGAGGCGCCGTTCGCCGCCGAGCGGTTCGGCGACGACCGGATCGGTCCAAACCCCGGTGCCGCCGGCGTTCGTGGCGGGAAGACCCAGGGCCCGCACGATGTAGCGCACGGTGCGGTCCGCCAAGGGCGTGCCCCAGGGGTACGAAGCGCGAAGGGTTGCCGAGATGTTCGGGGCTCCCGGGGCAAAGCGGGTCTTCAACTCGACATCGAGGAAAAAGCGTGCTTCGTCCGGCTCGCCGACCGGCACGTTTACGCTTCCGCGGACGTTTTCCACGACGCGCCCTTGGCGGTGGGCCAGGACGTGCAACTGCTTGCCGGCCCAGTCCGAACCCACGAGAAACTGCGCCACAAACGCTCCGCCGGGACCGACGCGGGCCTCACGGGTGGCGACCGACTCGTCGAGCGCATCGAGCAATTCCACCTCGATCGCGATGGCGGGCTCCGCGTCGGGCGGACCGGGCTCGCCCCGCAACAGGAATCCGGCGATACGCAGCACATCGCCGGGCCGCACCGCCGGCGGCGCGATCACCATCGCGACCGCGTCGCGCGCCGGCGAACCGGATCGACTTTCAAGCCGGCCACGACAAAGCGCCAAGTGCTCGCCGTCCCGGATGAGGCACGTCCAGCGTTTGTCTCGCGCCAGTCGTGCTTCGGGCGGATAGGTCAGTCGCGCCACGCGCTCGTTGAATTCCACGCGGGTGGGAATAAAGGACGTGCCGTGCATCCAAAAGTGGGCTGTCACGTCTCCCGGCTCTTTCGCGGCCGCGCGCTCTGCCCAAAGGACGGCTTGGCGCGAACCGGCAAACGCGACCGCCCGCAGATCGCTGATTATCAATAACTTCTTGGTCTTGATCCGCCGGCCGTTGGCGAGCCGCGACTCCGCCATCGCCACGTAGGCCCCGAGCGGTGCTTCGAAGCTCACCGTTTTCCCCAGCGCCTGCGAATCCCACCAGTCCAATTCCGAATCGACACGTGTGTCGAACTCGCGCGGGGACATTGCGACGGCGCCGGCTTCGGGCAGCTTGGCCTCCACCAGCGCCCCGCGTTCTTGCGTCAGCCAATCCTCGAGATCGACGCGCCGCACCTCCAGGCGAACGAGCGCGAGGTTGCGGACCCGCAAGGAAATCGAAACCGGCCGCCCGGCCGGAACCGAAGCCGGCGCTTCCACGTGCAACTGCGGGCGCGTCATCTGGTTCGCGCGCCGCTCGGCCCGGGCGGAAATCGCGCCGTAACGGGCGCGCTGCACTCGTCGATACAAGGCCAGCGCAGCGGCGTAACGCTCCTGCCGCTCGCGCTGCTCGGCGAGCAGCAGCAGCCCTTCGACGACCGGGACCGAAAGGGCCTGTCCCGCCGCCAACGACTCGAGCACGCCGACGCCGCGGGCCACGGCATCCCCCGCCTCGATCAGATTACGCGCCAGGATCAGATCGATTCGAGCCAATGCTGCGGCGCGGCCGGAAAACTCTCCGACTCGTCCGCGCGTCGCGCGGATCCAATCCCGCCGAAGCGAACGCCCGTGCGCCGGACTCTCGGGCAGCGACACGCCGAAGCGCGGCGGCGTCACCTCCCATTCGCCATGATGCGACCAGGCTTCGGCCAACGCACAAAGCGCTTCGGCCGCACGCGGGGTCTGTTCGCGCCGCGCAAACCGTTCGGCGGCGAGGTCGAGGCTGTCGAGCGCCGCGGCGGTTTCGCCAAGTCGGGTCTGTGCGATGCCGAAGGCCATCAGGCACTCCGGTCGCCGCCGTAGGATCGGATGTTCGCGCTGCAGCTGCGCCAAACGGCCGCGGCCCGCCAGTCGATCGTCGCGGGAGGGTCCGCGCATCATCGCCAAGGCTTGCAAAGCCGCCGCGTCGCGCGCCAGCGGCCCCTCGCGGCCCGCGCGAGCCACTCGCTCGCAATACTGCTGGGTGGTCGTGAAATCGCCGTCCAGGTAAGCCCGTATCGCCGGCTGCAATTCCGCGCGCCAATCAGAAAACGCGGGCGGGCCTTGCGACCAAGCTCGCGGCGGCGCGACGATCGCACACAGGCCGGCGGCGGCGCAGACGGCCCGGGCGGGCCACTCGCGCGTGGCGCTCCATCTCGGATGCTGTTTGGGCTGCGTTTTCGCGTTTCGCAAAATGTACATCTTGCTCCGGTCCCGTCGTGTCCTGTCCAATAGTACGAGGCGCGGCAAGTTTCCCATGCGGGCGGCACGCCTGCCGTGAAATTACCGCCTCGGGCACTGGAAACCGCGCCTGGGGCGCGCGACGGATCCCGATCGCCGGCTACCGCGCGCGAACAAACCTCTCCAGCGCGATTCCCGCTTCGGCAGCCGACGGGCGGATGTCCTCCAGAAAACGTCGCGCGTCGCTGTAATACCCGGCCGTGGGCCGCAGCGTCGGCACGCGCCGCCGCCAATACTCATTGAATCGCGCCATCAACGCCTCGCGAACGTATTTGGAAAACATGCTCGCCAGCGCGACGGGCAAGTGTTTCTGATCGGCATCGACCACGAAGTCAACCCGCAACTCGCCGCGCTGCGAGGTCAAACGGTATCGGCTCCGGGCCGGGGATTGCTCGACGATTTGCAAGTGTCTGTCGGGGAACGCATCGCGCAGGGCTCCGCGGTAGTTGCTGCGGCCGCCCAGCCGGTCCACCACTACGTGCAGGTTGCTCTCGCCGCACGACCGCGCCAGCCGGTCGATCAGCCGCAGGACCTGCTCGAGCAGCACCGTCGCCTTGTTGCGCGTGGCGTTCACGCGGCGATTGTAGGCGCCGGCGGTCACGACCTCCGTGGCGACGCGGCAGCAGACGACGCCGCGCTTTTTCATGCACGCGTCGAGCCGACGACGGATGCCCTCGTAGGCCGAGCCCGATCGGTCCAGCGGCAGGGGCTGGTCGAGGTCGTGATACCAGGGTGCCTCGGCCGGCCATGCGGTCGGATCAGCTCCCAGTGACGAGAGCAACTCGCGCAGCGAAGCGCAGGTCAGGCCCGCCGCCGACGCGAACGCCAGCACTGACCGTTCGAGAGTGGCAATCCCCTTTTTGCGGTCGAACACCTTCTTCGAGTCATCGACCGCGATCCGCCCATCGCCGCGGCCGGGCTTTCGCCGCACACACTCGCTCAACTCGGCCCAAAGGTCGCTTTGCACATCGCGCCGTTCGATCCGCCAGAGCGTCGCGCTGACGACCAGCGGCCCGAGCAGCGGGCCGTACCCGGCTTCATCAATTCCCGCTAGAAATGGCACGTCACCAGCCCAACACATAAAAGGCGGCGGTGAAGCAGCAGTCCGCCCCGATCAGCATGACGATGCTCTTGACGACGGTCTGGGTCGTGGCCCGTCCGACGCCCTCGGCCCCGCCGCGCACGTGCAGCCCTTCGTAGCAGGCCAGCCCCGAGATCAGCAGCCCGAAGATCGCCGCTTTGACCAGGCCGGTCAGGTAGTCGGTAATGGACAGGGCTTCGCGCGTCAGGTCGATGTAGGCGTGGGGATTGATGTCGAGCACAAAAACGCCCGTGACAAACCCGCCGAACACCCCGACCACGTCGGCGAGCACGACCAGCGCGACCATCATGACGGTCGTGGCGATGACGCGCGGGACGACGAGAAAGCGGATCGGATCGAGAGCGTGGGCCCGCAAGGCCTTGATCTCCTCGCCCTCGACCATCGCGCCCAGTTCCGCCGCGATGGATGCACCCGCAAACCCGCTCAAAATGATGGCCGTGATCAGCGGGCCGAGCTCGCGGAAGATCGCGATGGCCACGACGTCGGCGGTGCGCTCCAATTGGCCGTACAGCGCCAGGGTGGGCGCCAGGTTCAGTGCCAGGATGATCCCGATGAAGAACTCGACCAGAATGACGATCGGAATGCTGCGCACGCCCACGCGGACCATCTGCTGAACCAGCGATGCCGCCCGCACGCGTCCCCCGCGCCGCGTGATCGATCGCGCCGCTTTGCGCGCGACATCGCCCAGCAGTGCGACCAGACCGCCGGCGTATGCGATGTGGTTTCGCCACGCAATCCCGCGCGCTCGCACGCTCGATCCGAGCGCCTCCGGAACCCGCCGCCAAAACGCCGTGCGCCGCTGTCCGGGCGCCGCACTCACGCCCGCCGCGCCTCGTCGAGGTCGTCGACGATCGTGAAGAACTTGTCGAGCTGCGTGATTTCGAAGACGCTGCGCACGCGAGGCTGCAAGCGTGCCAGCACGACGCTCCCGCCTTGCCGCTCGACCCGGCGCTTGAGCTCGACCATGGTGCCCACGCCCGAGGAATCCATGTAATTCACGCCGGCCAGGTCCACCACCAAGCGCCCCTTGTATTGCTCGATCAACTCCAACATCTTCCCGCGCAACTGCGGCGAACTGTTCAGGTCCACCTCACCGGTCACTTCGATGACGCGCGTATCGCCCTCGCCGGTCATCCTGATTCGCAAAGGCGTTTCGTTCATGAGGTCCCCGTGCTCGGCGACTCGGGCTGCTCGGGCGTACTCTTGTACTTTCGCATAACCAGGCGCATTCCGCCACCGTCGGCGTGCGTGTACTCGGCCAGATCCATCATGGCGTGGATGATGTGGACTCCCAGCCCGCCGGGCCGCGGCTTATTGAGGTCGCGGCCGCGAATGGAGTCCAGGTCGACCTGCTTTCCGAAGTCGCGCACTTCGATCTCGATACCCTCACCCGCGCCGGGATCGCGAACTTCCCGAACCCGAATGAGAATCCGCTTGTCGCCGGCACCGTCGTAGCCGTGCCGAATGACGTTGGTCAGCGCCTCGTCGAGTGCGAGGACCATATCAGCGATCACGGGCTCCGGCCAGCCATGAGCGAGACACCAGTCCCGCAGCGTCCCGCGGACCCGCGACAGTTGGCCGGCGTCGCTGATCAGTTCCAGTTCCAGCGGGCTTGCTTCGCTCATGGAATTGGCGGATCCCTTTCGTCAGGGTCGCCGCGCGTGCTGCGCCCGTCGAAGGCCTGCGCGGACGTTGTGTGCGATTCGCCCGCCACGGGCTCGGCGGCTCGTCGCACGGTCACTTCGCCGTTGCGCAGCGCCGCGCGCCAGCGTCGCACGGCCGCCGCCCGTTCGGCCTCCGGCTCGTAATACTTGTAATCGAAATCCTCGCCGCACAGCCGCGTCAGCGCGAGGATGGTGTACATGCGCACCGCACGATCCGGGTCTTCGAGCAGCTCGACTAACGGGTGTACCGCGCCGCGATCGCCCATTTCGGCCAGCCGCACGACAGCTTGGGCCCGCTCGAGCGGGTTTCTGGACGAGAGTCTGCGGCGATGGGCCGCGCTCGACTGACAACCTGCCGCCGAGAGTACGAGCGATGCGGCGACGACCAGCGCGCAGAAGGTGAATGGCGAACGCCTCAAAATCATGTTGCGGATTATAGACTGAAACGCCGTGCGGCCAAGACGTGCGCTTTGGGACCCAGGGACCGGGCCTGGTCAGCGCGGTAATAGCGATAGCACGGCATCCGCCGTCAGTTCGGCGAGCGCGTGAACAACGCGGTCGGCGTGGCCCACACGCTCGGGCGGCCCGACGCCCACCACTTTCATGCCCGCCGCCTGCGCCGCCCGCACGCCGGATTCGGCGTCCTCGACGACGACGCAGCGCTGCGGTTCCGCATTCAACCGTGCGGCCGCCTCGAGAAACAGGTCGGGCGCGGGCTTCGACAGCGCCACGTCATTCCCGTCCACGATCACGTCCAGCCATGACCGCAGCGCCAGACCATCGATCACCTTTCGGGCATTGCGGCTCGACGACGCCACCGCGACAGGCACGCCGCGGGCGCGCAAGTCCGCCAGCAGCTCCACCGCTCCGGGCAGCACGTCGTCCGGCGACATGCGGCCGACGAACTCGAGATAGGTCGCGCTCTTGCGGTCGGCCAGGTCGCGTTGCTGCTCGGCGTTGAATCGCTCGGCGTGCTCACCAAGCACGATTTCCAGGCTCTTGGACCGGCTCAGGCCGCGCAGCGACTCGTTGATCCGCCGGTCGAATGGGATCCCCAACTCATCGGTCAGCAGCTTCCAGCTCCGGAAGTGCAGCTCGACCGTGTCGGTCAGAACGCCGTCCAGGTCGAAGATCACCACGGCCTTGGTTGAGCGTGCATCCGCCATGTTCGCTTCACGGCTCCGTTTCGTTCCCGATCGAGCCCGGCTTGCCGTACGATCCCGCTTCCGTTGCGAGCGACCCGCCGGCCGCCAGTCGTGACTGTATCCGCGTCGCCCCGGAACGGACACCCAGCCGCGTACGAAGCAAGATTCCGCGCCGGGCTCGGAATGACGATGTTGAACATTTCTCGCTCCGCGTAGTAACATGACCTCGAGCCGGCATCGTTGGTGAGAGCTATGCCTTACGGGAACATGACACTCGAAGAGCTGGCCCGGCACATCGGGATGGACACGCGCGAAGTCAAACGCTTCGCCGACCGCGGCACGCTCCCGGGCCACATGATCGGCGGGCGCTGGCGTTTCAACCGCGCGCAATTGCTCGACTGGCTCCAAAGCGAGCTGCACACGCTGGATGAAACACATATTCGCAATCTCGAACGGGCCATGTCCGACGGGAGCGCTGACGCCCTGGTCAGCAGCCTGCTGGTCGACGAGGCCGTCGAGATGCACCTCGCGGCCAAGTCCAAGGCCTCTGTCCTGCGGGAGCTGGTCGGGCTGGCCGAGCGGGTCGGTCTGGTGTACGACCGCCCCGGCATCGTCGAGGCCCTGCAAACGCGCGAGGCACTGTGCTCCACGGCGCTGCCCGGCGGCATCGCGTTGCCGCACCCGCGTCGCCCGCTCGAATACGAGATCGCCGAGCCGCTCATCTGCCTGGCGCGGGTGCCGGCCGGCATTCCGTTCGGCGCGCCCGATGGCAGGCTGACCGACCTGTTCTTCCTGGTGTGTTGCCGGGACGAGCGCCGGCACCTTTGCGTTCTGGCTCGGTTGGCGCTAATGTTCTCAGCCGGGCTGGCGGACGCGCTGCGGGAGACCGGCGATGCGGAAGAAGCGCTGGCACTGGTCCTGCGGACCGAAGAGCAGGTAATGGCCCAAGGCTGACCGACAGGCCGGTCGGCAGATTCATTTTCGGAGGTGCGGCTTGATTACGGTCGGCATGAACTACGAGGTCATTGACGGAAAGCAGGAGCCCTTCGAGAAAATGTTCGCGAAGGTCCTGCAATCACTGAAAGAGGCCG
>JACZRH010000014.1:27893-30160 GCA_022574815.1 Planctomycetota bacterium
ACACCCAATCCGCGCTCTACCGAGACGTGAACTCGCCCACCTCCTATCTGATCGTCTCGGACTGGAGCGACGAGACTGCGTTCAACACGTTCATCGGCTCGGAGCGCTTCCGCAACGTCACCAACTGGGGCAAGGAGCGCGTCCTGCGCGCCCGCCCCCTGCACACCATCTACCGCGACGCGGCCCCTGTCGGCGGCCCCGGCTGACGCACCCATCCGAATTTGAAGCGCTAATGTGGTTTCTCATCAATTCTGCAATCATGGGCTGAGCGGATGCCAGGCTCGCTCGGTCGGGGGAAACGGGCGGGCACGGGAGCCCGCGTCACCTTGATAAGATGCAAACAGTGTGAGCAACGGCACCAGGGCGACGGGGGAGGGCTCTGCAGTGGCTTGAGGCCGCGGGCCGTACGCGTCTTCTGCCTGCCCGCTGCCGACCTTGCCGAAGTCCATCCATGCACCGGCGGAGCTCATCGCCGTCGAAAAGTCAGCAATGATCGGTGGGGTGAATTCGGGCTCATTGAGCCGGCTTTCCCGGCGCGCACCCGCTTTACCAACTCGGGATTTTTCAATTGTACATATCTTTAGGTTGTTTATACAATCGTAGTGGGCGTGTCCCGCTGACACACGAACGCGAGCCGATCGCTCGGCGTAGAGAGCGCCATGTTGAGCGCGCTCACATGTCGCGGCTGCGGTAAGCGGGTCGTAACCAAGAGTGACGCGGCGCGAGCCGGACTTCGGCGTCTTTCGATTCCCGCGGGCATGAATGGGAATGGACGGCGACCTCACACTTCAACAGCACCGTCGCCGGTCGTGCCTGGAACCTGCGTGGAAAGAACCACCAAACGGAGGACCATCGCCATGACTCGAACCTATCCCAAGACCGTGTTCTCGCGAATCGCAGCCACGAGCCGCGAGCGCGCGAGTATTGCGGAGGGAAGCGTCTCTTTCAGCAAGACCGGTCGCTGGCGCTCCCGGCTCGTACGGGGTTTGGGGATGGGTTCGCGCGTTTCCAGACGCCCGGATCGCTTTTCCGGTTTGGCTCTTTTTCTGTTGTTTCTGACGCAATTGCCCGGCCTGACGGCGCCGGCCCACGCGCAATCGTGCGAAGGTGCCTTTGCCCAAAACGAGCTGTCCGTGCGCGGGGACATCAGCGATTCCTTCGCCATATGCCGCCCCTGCGGCCCCTATCGGATCCAGGCGATCGACGTGTCGAACGCATCGCCGGGGGCGGTCGTATCCTGCATCACCATCCACTACGAGATCTTTCACACGTGCCCGATCTGGGACCTCGACATCGAGCTGCGCTCCTCAACCGGAAACACGTATATTCTTCAGACCGCCGCCTGCGGCTTCGTGTGTGGTGCCATTCTGCAAAGCGTCACGGTCGCCGGCATCTCTCAATTCAACGGTGAAGACGTCAATCAATCCTGGTCGCTGTACGTGCGCGACTGTGCCACTCTCGACGTCGGCTACATCAGTTCGTGGTGGATTCAAGTCTATTCCGACGATTGCACTGCGATCGACGACGTGCAAGTCGAGACCGGTCCAGGCGACACGATTTGTCGGGGTGATGAGCGGCCCATCCAGTGGAACTCCACCGCCGGCGCCGTGCAGATCGACCTGCTGCGGGACGGCACGCTCTGTGAGACCCTCGTTGAAAATCTCCCGAACACCGGCGGATACGTCTGGAGCGGTATCGACCCCGACTGCGACGACGGCAGCTACCAAGTCCGGGTCTCGTGCGCCGGCGACCCGTCCGTGAACGCCGTCAGCGCGCCCTTCAGCATTTGTGGCATCTCGATCGCCGAGCAACCCGAAGGCGGCACGGCTTGCCTGCCGGACGGTCATGATTTGTGCGTCAGCGCGGAATCGTCCTGCGCGCTGACCTATCAGTGGCGACGGAACGGGATCGACGTCTCCGGGGCCGATTCCAGTTGCTACACTACGGACGAGCCGGGCACCTACGTCTGCGCCGTCTCCAGCGTCTGCGGGACGGCCACGAGCGCTGCGGCGCTCGTCACGCGCCAGGGCGTTGTGCTACGCGTGCTCCATCCGGGCCTGCGCGGGCGCGGCCCCGGACCGGACTTCCGCCACGCAATCGTCGCGACGCCCGCGGGCGCCCTGCTGCGCGGCGACGTCGAGCTGCACGTCAGGGCCGGCGACTTTTACGCCCACGGCCACGGCGGCGACCCGCGTTACAACCAGGTCTGCCTGCACGTCGTCTTCGAAGACGATGCCGGCGAGGACACCCGGCTGGCGAACGGCCGG